>CAZAHQ010000030.1:0-15741 GCA_964484415.1 uncultured Acidobacteriota bacterium
GTTATCGAATGGATCACGCACCAAAAAAGACGGCACGAGAAATCGGTGCATCATGGCGGTCAAGCTGACGAAGGGCGAGAGCAACACCACGGCGGCCAGCGGCTCTCGTGCGGCGAGCGCTGACGCCGCACCGCTTCCAATCGAGCGTCCCAGGGCAACGATGCGTCGCGGGTCGACTCGCGCATCGTGAATGGCCCACTGGTACGCGGCGAGCATCGTTCGGGTAATCGAGGCTTCCGACGGGGCACCAGCGGAATGGCCGTACCCCGGATACTCCACCAACAACACGCCCATGCCCCAACTTCTAGGTTCGTCAAAGCCATCGAGCCAATCGCTCGCAAGCTCGGCATTGCCATGCGTGAAGATCAGCAGCGGCGCTGTACCCGCTATCGTCGCCGAAGGCGGCAGGTACCACGCTTCGACATGTTCGCTGTCGACGCTAAGTTGCATCGCCTCGACACCTCGAGGCGACGGCACCTCATGCTTCGCAGGCGGTGCAGGGAAGATCAGTGCGCGTTGCGCCAAGAACACCAGTGCGAGATACGCCAACGCAACCGCGGCGGCGGACCAGAAAGCTCGGATCGCGATTGATCGAGGTCTGGTTGTCATGGACGCGTTGCGACCGCGTTCGTTCCGAGCGCCATACGCTCCCCTGTCGTGAGAGCGAGTTTAGCGCATCGACATGAGTGTTTGGCAGCGTGACTCCAACCTCGGAACACGAACGATGCCGCGTCCAGGACCGATCAAGCCGCGCGAGCCCGGTAGCAACCGATTGCACCCGCTAGAATCCGCTGCCAGGGGCGTCGAGGGCGAGGTTGCGATCCTCACGACGCGGACCGACGTTAAGGCGGAGGGTTCTATGAGCCGATTCAGAGTGTGCGGCGGTGCATGGTTGGCTGTGGCGATCGCTTCGATGCCGCTGGCGGTATCGGCTGCAGGTTCGCCGCAATCCACTCCTCCCAAGGAAGGGCAGCCGGAGCCCAAACGGGTCGCGGTCGAGTTCAAGCGCGACCCTGACGCGCATGCTCCCACCCAGGACACGATTCCCCGCTCGGCGCCAGAGTTGCCGGACGAGTTGAAGGTGCAACCCCGGGCCGCGAGCGCCAAGACCGCGACGCCGGAGCGCTCGATCCCAGGATCGCCCCAGCGCGATCCCGAGGAGTTCGGCGCAAGCGCTGGCGAGAAGATGGCGCTCGAGTCTGCGCGTGAACGGGGCTGGCGCCAGTACTGGCGCGCTGGATTTCATCGCGGATTGCGAGACGCGCTCGATGACCCCCGTTCCGCGACCTGGGACCGCAACGAGGGGCTCCGTTACGGGCGACGCGATCCCGCAGCGCTGGCACTCGGTGGCGCGATTGCGCAGGACGCTGCGAAGGACGCCGCTGGTCGCGTTGCTTCCGACGCGGTGCGCGCGGAGTTCACGGACCTAACCCGCGAGCCGCGCCGAAGTGCCGCACGCGCTTCCGATCGAGGCGAGGCATCGCGCTGGAATCCCGCGGGTCCCTGGGCGATCGCCCCCGTTTACGACGACGTCTTCGTGTCGCTCCCACTCTCTGCACTTGCAGGGCTTGGCCGTGATGCGCGCGCAGCACTCGACGGCTGGAACGTGCAGCCGGCGACGCTCGCCCGCGACACCCGACCCACAACCGCGTATGACGGAGCGTGGAAGGACGCCGCATACATCTTCTCGGTTTGGCGCGATCGGCAGCGACCCGGTTCGCCCTGGTCGCGCTTCGATGCGGCGGAACGCGAACGCGCTCGCGTGGCCTTCTTCGAGAGCTTCGACGCCACGATAGCATCGCTCGACTTGACGCCCACGTATGCGGGATACCGTGTCGGGTACGCCGATGGATGGCGCTACGGGGTCCGCGTGAACGCGGAGTGGAACTATCGCCAAGGGTACGCGGATGGGTTCGATGATGGCGTGCGCACGGCGGCGGTCGTTGCCTTTCCGTTTCTCTTCGATCGCGCTTTCGCGGCCGCCTACGACGCCGAGTTCGAGCACTGGTCTCGCAACGCAATGCCCGCCCTCGGCACACTGCACTTGAGCGACAGCGATGACAGCGGTGTGATCGAGCCTGGCGAGCAGGTTGCGCTCACGGGCGAGGTCATTAACTACGGAGGTGCGCCGGCGAACGTCGACGTTCGCGCCGATGGCAACGTGCTCGACGGGCCGGCTACCGCGACCGTGAGGCTGGAGCGCCGCAGCCGCACGAAGCTGCAGCCGATCTCGTTGCGTGTCGACCAGTCAGCCGCTGCTCGCACCAAAGCCGATATCGTCGTCACCGTCGCGGACGATCGCGTCAGCGTGCCGATCTATGTCGCGCGGCCGCTCGAGATTGATGGGAACGTTGCGATCGACACCGATCCGCTGAAGGGACGCATCCGGCTCGTCGTCACGGTTGCCAATCGCAGCCGCGGTCCCCTGCGCGCCGAAACGCTGATCTCCTCTCTTGCAGGTGGCTCGGACGCCGAGCGTAGCGACTTCCATACCGTTCCCGCCGAAGGGACCTCCCAAGTCGAGGCGACGTACGACGCGCTGCGACCGTTGGATCTCATCGCGGGCAAACTGCGCTGGCAAGCGAGCGTACGCAACGCGAGCGTTGAAAACGACACGCGCACGATCACGATTGCGCCGGCCTCGACCGATCTCTCCAACCCCGATCTCGTCACCTACATGATTGAACTCGCCCGCGCGCGCCAACCCGCACGCCGCGACATCGCCGAGGGGCGCGCCTTGTTGCTAGACCGGATGCGCGCCGACTGGGAACGGGCCTGCGCCGATGACGGAAACCCCTACAAACGCGATTACGACGAAGCGAGCGCATCGACTGCTTTGGGTGAGTTGGTGAGAGAAATCTCCAACGAACGCGGTTCATTCGCCAGCCGAGCTGTATTCGCCGGTCTGGGTTCTGATATCGCGACGCTCGCCGACACACTGCCCGGCGCGCACCCGCTGCTTCGCAAGTGGATGAAGCGATTGGCCAAGCGAGTCGAGTGAGGTCGATAGCCCACGCTCCGTGGAACGATCGGCATCTTGACTGCTTCGATGCGGCCAGTGGGTCACCACAACCGCGAGGTGTGATGAACTCGATTTGTCGATAATCAGCGCCCGCTGAGCAGGCGCTCCAGATTCGGACGCAACGGGCTGTCTTTGTGCAACAACGGCTCGATGCGTTCGGCAAGAAGACGTGCTTCCAACGTGCGCCCCGCTTGCTGCAGCATCAACGCAAGATTGAACTTATTCAGCGGATCGTCCGGCTCCAACGCGATCAACGTTCTCCACGACGCTTCGGCTTCTGGCCAGCGACGCAGCTCAGACAACACGATCGCGAGGTTCCGCCGCAGCCGCGGCTGCGCTGGAGCGAGGGCGACGGCCGCCTGGAGAAACTGAGCGGCCTTTGGAAGATCGCCGGCGTTGCGGCGCTGCGTTGCAAGATCGCCGAGCGAATCGGCCGCGCGTGCTTCTGCCTCTGATCGGAGTCCCATGTCGCTCGTCGTTCGTGCCACCTCCTGCCAGGAGTCCAGAGAGAGTTGTGCGTGCTCTGCACCCGCGAGAAGTTGACCGAGTTCATCGCGCCAGTCCCGCTTGTCCGGGCGCATGACGATGGCCTGGATATGGTCACGCACCGCTGGGGAGAGGTCTCCATGTGCCGCGTGCGCCCTCCCGCGAAGCTGAAGCTGAATCGGTCTCCAGGTTTCGAGAATCGTCGCGGTCGTGTCGGAGGGGTCGTCGTAGCTCAGCGCCCGATCTAGAACCTCGACAGCACGTTGCGACTCGCCGCTGGCGAGCAGCTCGAAAGCGGCACCATGGCAGATCTTCTGTCCGTTCGGATACGCCTCATAAGCGGCGAGCCAGAGCGTTCTCTCGCTGCTCCAGTCCCTGTGACGCACCAACGTCCTGATCGCCCCCGCCGCGCAGAGAGTGAACGTAAGGAGGATCAGGACCTTCCTCTGCCTCACCAGCCGAGTAAGTAGAAGCCCCACGAGCAGGCAGAGACCGGCCGAGGGGAGATAGAGAAATCTCTCCGCAGTCAACGTGCCGATCGGAACAATGAGGTTCGAGGCCGGCAAGTAGGTTGTTGTCAGCACCAGGATCGCGCCGGCGGTGCCGATCTCGCGCCTGCGCCAGGCGACCGCGAATGCCGCCACGCATGCAACGCCGATGAGCGCCCCGGTGACGATCCGCACCGACAGTATCGACGCAGAGCTAGGAATGACATCGTAGGAGTAGTCAGGCGATAGCCGACTCGGCCAGGTTAGAAGTCTTGCAACCTCGGGCAAAAGCGCCAGCGCGCGGACCCGCCCTTCGAGTCCGGGGAACAGCACCAGCGGATTGTCTGCCGGCTGGATCGAGATCCCCTCGATCGTCGCGCCGAGTAGCATCCGCTGAATCCCGAACTTGAACAGGAGCGCACACGCGAACAACGCGTACTGTGTTGCGACTCGGCTCAATGCGGCGCGCGATCGCCACACCCTCGACACAACGTCGACCCCCGCGACAGTCGCCGGCAGTGCAATGCAACTCTCTTTTGCCAAAAGACCGAGCAAGAAAAGAGCCGGCGCGATCCACACATGTCGCCAGCCGATCTCTCCTTGCCATCGACGACGCGCGTCAATCGCTGCAATCAGTCCCAGCACAAAGCAAGCTGAGGAGAATGCGTCCTTCAACCCGACTGCACCTGAGATTACGTCGGTGTGGACCGGGTGAACGGCAAACAGAAGCGCGCCGATCAGCGATGCCTCGCGGCCAGCAGCGAGTACCCTCGCCAGCGTGTAGACACCTGCACTGCACACGGCATGGAGGAGTGCGATGACGGTGAAGAATGGAACCGCCGAACCATCGCCGAGCCGCCAGAGCGCCCAGTAGAGCAACCCCGTCAACGGTCTCCAGAATCCACTTCGCAGGCCACCGCCCGCTGTGTAGTCCGCTGTCAGCAGCTCCCAAAGCCGGCCCGGCTCGACGACGAGCTGGTTGCGCGTGATGTCGACGCCAGCGTCCAGCGTGAACCCGTTGAGGATCGCGGGCGCCGCGACAAGAAACGCGACAACCGCAACGATCCTGACGTCCAAGCGCTCGAGCGGTAGTGCTGAAAACGTCGTGCTCGGCATGTCATGCCTGCCGGTGGCGCTTGGTTGCGACCGCTTTCAATGCCGCCGGAAACACCTTCGTGTGCGCGACGCCCCAGGCCGCCAAGCGAAACTCGATCGATGTCCTCACCACGCTCAGCCCATAGACGACGCTGCTCGCGAATCCAATCGACGATGCTTCGGGAAAGTAGCGTGCTGGGCAGGAGATCTCACCGATGCGAAAACCTGCGAATGCCGCCTGCGCGAGCATTTGGTTATCGAACGCAAACCCGTCCGAGTTGGCATCCAACGGGAGTGTCTCGAGTACCTCGCGGGAGAACGCACGGTATCCGGTATGAAACTCGGAGAGCTTCTGCCCGATTACGAAATTCTGGCCGGCAGTCAGCACACGATTGGCGATGTACTTGTATCGCGGCATGCCGCCGTCCGTCGGCCGGCTCCCGAGAATTCTCGAGCCAAGCACCACGTCGTAGTGTCCGCTCCCGATCATCGCCGCCATCGCGGGAAGCAGTCGCGGACTGTACTGATAGTCAGGGTGCAGCATCACCACGATGTCCGCCTCACCCTTCAGCACCTCGCGATAGCAGGTCTTTTGATTCCCGCCGTAGCCAAGGTTGCGCGGATGGGCCACGAATCGTAGCCCGAGTTCGGCGGCGAGCGATTGCGTCGAGTCTTGACTCGCATCATCGACCAGAAGCACATCATCGACGATGTCCCGAGGAATCTCGTCGAAGGTGCGGCGGAGCGTTCGCGCCGCGTTGTAGGCCGGGAGAACGACAACAACTGTCTTACCGCCGATCATGGTGTTTGTGCAAGCATGACGTCCCGTCGTGGACTCGAATTGGTCCGGGGGAGTCTAGCCTGATCGAGCCCGATCGGGAGAGTCGGTCAGGACATGGTCGATCCGGGTCTGCGCTCGGAGGAGGTCACGGGGTGCATCCGGCGCGACCGCCCGGGACCTTCGCGCGATTCTCGAGGAGCCCGCGGTTCCCTTGTCTTCGAGAGATCAGGCGGACGCAGCGCAACACGCGCTGCGTCCGCAATCTCCAACTAGCTGTTCTTCGCGCTCTTGGCAGCCTTTACGGAAGCGTGCTCGCGCATGTGCTCGCCGATCATCGCGGAGATCTGCTCGTCGCTCATCTTCATCAGCGTGACCGCCATCGTCTTCTCGACACCGCCGCGACGCACGGTGACGTGCGCAACCTGACCCGGCGTGCGATTGGCTTGGTCCTTGTAGCTTGCTTCATGGTCCGACAGCTTGATGCCGTTGACCGCAATCATCTCGTCGCCGACTTGCAGCCCGGCCGACACCGCGTTGCTGCCAGCAAAGAAGCTCTTGATGGTGTACGAGCCGGCCTCGTCGTTCCAGTCACCTTCCACACCGACAAGGCCTTTGTTGGGAAGCGACGCCGCCATCTTGTCGAGGCACTCTTGCGTCGACGCCGTGCACTTCTTCTCCATCTTCTTGTCGCCGCCCGCGTACGCCAGCGCACTGACAACCAAGGCCACGACCACGAGCGATAAACCGGTGCGTTTGTTCATGGGATCCTCCGCCAGCGGGACTCCCGCCGCTACCACCCACGGTACGGCGAGGTGCGTAACGTTGCTGCTGCCGCGGCGTAAAAGCTCTGCGCAAATGTAGCGGCCCGGTTAACGGCAACCTCTTGTATCGTCTGATCCACGATGACGCTCTGGGCACCGCGCTGGCAGCCGCTTTCTGCAGTCTTCTTGGAGGCCACGCACAGCTATCTCTCGCCGGCGATCGCACGACATCTGATGAAAACGCGTGGGAGCCTCGAAGTGACCTACCTGGGCGACCGGTTGTGGCCCGCCATTCAGCACGGCGCGGGAGTAACGGTCGCGCCACTCGGCGACGCACCGCTCGCTCGCGGAACGCTCGTATTGGCGCTGGTTGGAGACATCCCCGATCTCTTACGCATCGAACGTGACGACGGCGCGGCCGTGACGTTGACGGCCGATGCCGACTCCGCACTCAACGTTCGAGTCGCGCGTCATGCACTGCTTGGCGTTGCAGCACCCCCACCGCGAATCGTGACTCCGGCGGCGGCACTTTGGCGACGCTGCCGGTTGGATCTTCGCGAAGCCGCATGCTTCAGCAGCGACGAGGCGCGCGATGCTGCCGACACAGTGCTGGCCAAGTACGAGACGCAGGCACCTTTCTACGACGACAGCGCCGTGTCGACGATTCAACCCGAACTGCGCGCCTCGATCACACGCCATGCACCTGTCGGGTCGAGCATCGTGGTGGCAGGGTGCGGCACGGGCGCGGAGTGCCGTGATCTGGCGTCGTCGGGGTATCGTGTTCTGGGCCTGGACTTTTCCGAGGAGATGATTCGACGCGCGCGTGAGGCGTCCGCCGGTGACGGCGCTCCCGAGTATCGGTTGGCCGATTTGCGACACGCCACCCTGCCGGCAGCGTCGTTCGCGATCGTGTTGTTCACGCCCGATGTCTACAGCTTCCTACCGACGCACACCGACCGCGTCGCGAGCCTGCGTCAGCTCAGCCAAGCGCTCCACCACGACGGTGCACTCTTTGTTTCCGCGCGCGCAGCGACTGGCCTCTGGCCGCGCGCCATGCTGTGGCTACAGTGGTGCGCTTCACCTGCCGATCGTGCGCGCGGCTGGGGCAGCTCGCACACCCGCTGGGTTGCGCAGGATGGAACGCTCAAGCGCAGCTTCATTCGCCTATTTTCGGAACGGCAACTTGCACGAGAGTTCGCCGCGGTTGGCCTGCACCAAGTCGAGCGAGCCGCAGGCTGGCGTGTGCTAAAGCGTCGAGAGTTGCTGCCACATCCCCGGTGAGTCGACGCCATGCAAGTCAAACACGGGCACGCGATTCACGAATCGATGTAGCAAGGCTGTCATCTCCCCCGGATCCAACTGCAGATCGTTCACGAACGGCATGTTGGCGTGCAGCGTGGCAATCGCCAGTGCTGCCGGGAGCGGCGTGAGCTTCACCTGTTCACCCTCGCGCAAGCGAAATGCGGCAGCCACTGCAAACTCGCCGCGCGCCCGCGAGGCCGGCGCAAACACACCCCAAAACGGCACTGGGAAACTCACCACACTGGGTTCCGCACCATCGACGATGACCAAATCATCCGACAGCGCGGCCCGCGGCTGCGACTGGCTGGCAATCGTGCTCTTCCCCGCCTCATGCGGACCGAAAAACAGAAAGCACCGTCCCCCCTCCACGATTCCTGCCGCGTGCAGCAAGAACGCCTCGTGGCGCGTCTGCACCAGTTGACTCGCGATGCGCAGAAAGTTTTCGAGCGACACACGCAGCGGCAGGTAGTGGCGGCTAGTGAACGTGATCTCGGCTTCGCCGCGCGTCGCATCGATAGACCCGCGCGACCAGTGCGAACGGATCGTGCGCACATCGCCCGCACCGCGGCCGAAGTCGAAGACCGGCATCTCGCCGGGTGGCGGCAACGGGATCTCATCGGAGCCGAGGTCTTCACGGCAGCGAATCGTGAGGTGCGGCTTGTCCTGCCCGCATGGTTGCGCAAATGGCAGGTAGTGCTGCGCGACAAACGGGTCCCACGGCGTCGGCAGATCCTCGATGCGTAGCAACAGCCGGCCTAGCGGCAAATCGAAGCGGCTGCGGCCGATCGGCAGCGGCAGATTCGGTCCATCGAGTGTCCCCGGCAGCATCGTCACGTCGCTACGCCTCGCGTAAGTAGCCCCAGGAATGGAGCCGGTCGTGATCTTCAAACCAACGCTCGGCAATGTCGGTGCGATAGTACATGCCGGGAATCAGGATGTTCTTGATACGCGCGTACACCTGCGCCTGAGCTTGTCTCACGGTGGTGGCCGTGCCGCATACGACCAAGACCACACCGGTCTCGCCGGCCACCAACCACTCGCCGCCGACCTTCTTCACATCCTCGATATGCACGCCGTCGTAGTTGGGCTTTTCGAACATGATCAGCGCGTTCTTGCTGTAGTTGTTGAACGTGGCTGGGTCATCGAACGGATACGGCGGCATGCACACCCGCACACCAATCTGAAAACCGCGTCGCGTTTTGAGCTTGAAGTCGACGCCGTTGGCGAGGTTGTACAACACCTCGGAGATCGGCATCGTGATCCCCTCTTGCTGAATGCTGATGGTGGGATAACCGAAACGCGCCGTGAACTCCAACGGGTAGATGCCGTTGCTGTTGACGATGCAGTTCAGATCGATGTAGCCGACATACCGTTCGGCCGCGAGGGTCGGTTCGAGCTTCTTGAGTGTGGCGTTGAAGATCTTGTTCGGCTCGCCCCAGTACATCAGCGTTCCCATCTCGCCGGTCGAGGGGCCGAGATTCCCAGCAAACAACTTCTTGTGCTCGAAGTTGACGTTGATCGGCGTGATGTACTGCTTGCCGTTGAAGAACGCGCCGACGGCGATCTCGACCCCCTTCATCCGGCGCTGTAGTTGGAACACCTTTATCTGGTCGGTGAAGGCCCGCTTGTACGCCTCCAGCACGGCCACGACGTCCTTGCCGTCGTCCTCTTGTCCCACGAACAACAGGCGCTTGATGTTCTGCGCCTCGCCGCTGGGCTTGATCACATACTCCGCCGGGTTGGCTTTGACATAGTCGATCGCGCTGTCGAACTCGGTGAACTCGCGATAGGGAATGATCGAGATGCCGGCTTTCTTCAGCTCCTCTTGCCCGAAGCTGCGGTCATCTTCCAGCTTGTCGGTGTAGGCAGTCCCGCCGACGACCTTTTTGCCCGCCTCGCGCAACGCCTGCGCCTTGGCCCCTTGGCCGAGCACATCGTCGAACACGATCACGTCGGCCCACTCGGCATCTTTGCGCCAATCGAGGCTCTTCTCGACGAAGCCGTCGGCAATATCGCGCGCCGACTCGACCTCGACGAAGTAGCGCACATCGTGCCCTTCCTTGGCGCACTGCCAGGCGATGTCGCCAATCAGCGAGTCGATCGAGACAAACAGAAACTTCTGCTTTTCCATACAGCGTGATTCCCCGTTTCCCGCGGTGCAGTTGGTTGGACGACTACGATCCGGTTTCTGGTTGTTTCCCCATCTCGTCGATGAACTTCGAAGCCTCGGCGATCGATGCTTCCATGTCGGTCACCAGCTTCCCCACTTCGACCTGCAGCGCCTCGGCGGTGGTCTTGAGCGATCCCAGCGCGCGCGCGTTGAGGTTGTGCTTGAGAAACAACACTTGATCGTTGAGCTTGGCCAGCACCGGGTCCATTCGCTTCGAAGCCCGCTCCATCACCGCCAGGACCTCTTGGTAACGACGCTTGGTCAGGTCGAGCTCGCGCTGACTCTCCGCGCGCAAATCGTTGCTGGTGAACTGACCGATCTCGGTCGACCACTCCTCGAACAGCCGATTGGCGACATCGCGCACGTTCGCGATGCGGGTGCGCACCGCCTCGGCGCGCTTGCTGGCATCCTCGTACTCGCCCCGCAGCTTCTCGTACTTGGCTTCGAGCTCGCCGCCCTTGTAGCCGACGAGTGTCTGAAACTCTTGCAGCGTGTCGCGAAACTGCTGTTGTGCATCTTGCTGCGCCTCGCGCGCCGAACTGACACGCTTGACCAAGAGGTCGCGCTTTTCCCACCCGAGTTTTTCCATCGCGTCGTAGTAGGCACCGCAACGCATGCAGCCGGGCGATGCGAGCAACGCTCCTACCAGCAGCGCTAAGACCAGTTTGCGTTGAATCATCGATCCTCCTGCACTACATCAACCCGTCCATCGCCAAGTCGTCGGCCAACATCTGGCCGGGGCGGCGCGGACGGCGGAAATACCACCATTCCTTTTCGGGCGTAAAACCCATTTCCTCGGTAACCGCCTCTCCCCACAGCGGCGGACACTCTTGCGTCACCGAGCGATAGCGGTTGTCCGCCAGGTCGCGACGCGCCCGCAGCGGCTGTGCTTCATCGTCGGAAGCCAACTCCCAGGCCCCGGCCAAGATATCGCGCAGGTCGACGTCATTGAGATAGTCGTCGATGGTCAACTCGTAGCCGCGCTCGACCTCGCTGACGATCGCCTCCCAGCGCTCGACCAACCCAGCGAGTCCGTTCTCGAGTAGGTCGCCTTCAAGCCCGCGCTCGTCGAGATAGGCACGCAGCGCGTCGTTCATCGCGTTCATCAACGTCTCCGCTGAGCCTGACGATGGAAGTAACGTTCGCCATCGTTGGGCCGGAAGAAGGTGCGTATCGTGCCGTTTGCTTCGAAGGCGATGAACGCACCCGAATCTCTGTCGAAACGCGAAACGGCACCATCGCCTCGTACGATCTCGAGCACGTTGCCGCCCACCGGCGCATCGCGCAGTGCTTGCGCGAGTTGCAGATACTGCTCTGGCGATGTCGCACCGAATTCGCGCCCGTGTTTGTGGAAGTGCTCGTCCAGCAGGCGCGCGCTGCGAAAGCCAACCTCGGAATGCGGCGACGAAACGCCTGTGCCGGTAACTTCCGATGCTGCCAACTGCGGCGACCCGGGCGCGGTGACCGCCGGCCGACTCGCGGGCGGCGGCCCTGGTACGGAGGGTGGCGCGGAATCGCAGCGCACCCCGCACAGCAGCGCGGCGCAGAGCGCACACAGCATGAGCAGCCTAGGAAAGGGGTTCGCAGAACAGGGCATCGCCGGTACTGTACCAGCCGAGATGACCGCTTGGCTGCGAGGATTCATCAGTTTTGTGCCGATTGCGGCGGCCTGCGGGGTCGTGCGCGCACAGCCCTTGGAAATCGTGTCTCCGCGCGCCGACCAGATACTCTACGGCCGCACCGACGTGCAGGTCCGCGGCCCGCTCGATGCAACGTTCGAGTTGAGCGTGCGGCGCGGGCCGGACCAAGAGTCCGAGCCGATCTGCACCACACATGGCCCGCCCGCTCCCGGCGCTTGCCAGTTCGATGCCTGGCGCGATCTGTCTTCTGAAACGGTGATCGCACGGCTGCGCGATCGTGACGGCAGGCTGATCGACGAGCAGCGGGTGCAAACCCGCGAACTGCTGGAGCCCGACACCACGGTCGAGGCGGCACAGCGGATTGCCATTCAGGCCTCGGTATCCGGTGAGAACGCGTGGGTGGAATCGCTTGTCGCCCATCCCGAGACCATCGCGTGCCGACTGGGCGGAAAGCCATGCCGCGTGACGCGCGTCGAACGGATCGCACTGCGCGGCAGGTTGAACGTGGGCGTGTTGATCGACGAGAGCGCCAGCGTCTCGACGCCTGGTCTGCATCTGGATTTAGCGCTCGCGCGTTTGGGCGATAGCCTCCGCGCGGCCGCCGACCCGACCGCCGGTATCGAAGTTCGGTTTCGGCTCACCGCATTCGCCGGCGTGACACGCCCGTTGACCGACGGCTTCGTCACTGCAATGCCGGCGATCGAGAAGGCACTCACCACGCTCCGGCCTGAGGGTTCTACCGCCCTCTATCGCTCGATCAGCACCGAATTGGAATCGCTGGTGGAGTTGCGTCAACGCGATCGTGTCGCCGGTCGCGAGGATGGATACGCGTTGATCGTGGTGAGCGATGGCAACGACACGAGCAACGGCATACTGCCCGGCGCAGCACTTTTGCGCTTGGCCACCGGCGGCGGCATCCCGATCTTTTGTTTGATCCTCCCCGCAGGCGGCAACGAGCAAGCGTTTCGCGCACTCGGCCCGTTGTCGGGCGGCGCGAGTTACGTCGCGACCGCATATCCCGAACGGCTGCTCGGCGGCGATCTGTTCGAACGATTGCGCGCTCGTGTCTTGCTCGAGATCGAACCGCCGTCGGACCTGCGCTTTTCGATGGAACGCGGCCTTGCGCTGGAACCTCCGCACGGTGGCGCGTTGAGTTACCCGATGAGGGCGCGACCCGAGCCGACTCCGCGCGAGATTGCCGTGTCGATGATGACCGATCGCGATCTTCCCGAGAGTGATCGAATCGCCGCGTTGAGGCGGGTCGCGGCCGACGGTCGCGGGGTCGACGAGGTCGAGGCGATCTACCAACAACTGCATGCCGCAACGCGAGACAAGCCCGAATCGCGTGCCTGGCGCAGCGCCGCGTTCGACACTGTCGCGGAGTTGGCCGGACATGCGTTGCTGTGGCGGGGCAGCGCCGACACTGTGCGTTTTCAGATGCTGCGTTGTCTCGAACGCACACGCGATGAGCATTGGTTCGGTGAGTCGCCGCCCGCGTTGCTGCGCAGCGTTCTCGACACCGTCTTGGACCCTGACTTCCCGGCGTCGCACGAGCTGCGGGCGCGAGTTTCTGCTTTGCAGCGCTCACTTTGAGCGCGACGTGCGGCACAATGCCGCCGTGCCCAAACGCGCCCTCGTGCTTGCAGCCGTCATCGCGCTGATCGCGGCAGCGCTGTACGCGCCGGCCCGCAACTTCGGCTTGGTGTGGGACGATCCGGTCGTGATTCAGCAGCAGTTGCCACGGCTTGACTCGTGGCGCCTCGCGTTCTTCCCGCCTACCGACATCCCCGAGTTGGCGCCGGTCTACTACCGGCCGCTGGTGATCGTTAGCTACCTCGTCGATCAGCGATTGCCCGACGCCGCACCACCGGCGCGCGCCTTCCATCTCACGACGGTGTTGTGGCACGCCTTAGCGTGCATCGCGCTCTTTGGCTTCACTCGACGCTTGGCGCGTGCTCTGGCTTTCGCCGAGCGCCGCGCCACCAGCCTGGCCTCTGCGGTCGCGTTGCTGTTTGCCACCGCACCGATTCATGTCGACGCTGTCGCCGCCATCACCGGACGCGCCGATGTCATGGCCACGGCGTTCGTCTGTTTCGCGGCATGGTCGTACCTGGCGCAGTTGCAGCGCGGCGGAGCGATGCGTTTGGCGTTGTCGACAGCGTGCCTGTTGGCGGCGCTGCTATCGAAGGAGACCGGCATCGCCGCGATACCGCTGTTGCTTTGGCTCGACATCGCGCTTGGCGATGATGCAGCCGTCACCTCCCGACCTCGCCGCTGGCTCGTGCTTGCAGTTCCACTTGCGCTCTACCTGTCGCTGCGCGCGCTGGCGCTGCATGGTATGGGGCAATCGGTCTACGCCAACTCACTGAGCAGCATCGAGGCGCAGCCATGGGCCGTGCTTCCTGCATTGGGTTGGTATCTGCGAAAACTGGCCTGGCCGCTGCCGCAGTCGCCGTTTGTGCCGTCAGCGGGGGGCTTGGTGTTGGGTGTTGTGGGTGTCCTGGCTGCGGCCGCGCTGATCACGCTGCTGTGGCGCGCTTGGCGTCGTGGCCACAACGCTCCTGAAGCGGTCGGCATCGTGTTGCTGCTTGCCGCGCTTGTGCCGGCGTTGTGTGTTCCGTTGATGGGCGTCACTTACTTGCCGGTCGCCGAACGCTACCTGTATTTGCCGAGCGCGGGTGCGCTGATCGCCGTGGTGTTATTCGGCGCACGTCGACTCCCGCGCGCGGCAGCTCTAATTGTGGTGCTTGTCGCCGCGGCGCTGGGGAGTTGGCAAACAGTTGTGCACCAGACTGTCTGGCGTGATCCGCTCACGCTGTGGACCGCGGCGCGTGACACTGCGCCAATGCACCATATTCCGTACGCCATGCTCGGCCGGGAACTCGCCGCATTGCAGCGCTACGGCGAGGCCGAGTCGTCGTATCGTCGCGGTATCGAGTTAGCAATCGACGGCAAGGCGCGAGCCGCCTTGCGCAACAACCTTGGGTCGCTGCAGCGGCGACGCGGCGGCGCTCAAGCGGATGCCGCGGCCTATGAGACGTTTCGCGCGGCGATCACCGACGATCCCCGGCATTGGCCGGCGCTGTACAACTTTGCGCTGACCGCTTTGTCTTTGGCGCGCAGTGTGTCACCGGTACAGCAAGCGCCGCTGTTGGACGAGGCGGTCGATGCGTTGACGCGGGCTAAAGCGGTTGCACCCGGGAATCTCGACCTGCGATTGCTGTTGGCTCGCACGCTAGCCGCGGCCGGCCATCGCGATGAGTCCAGGCGCGAGGCGAGTGAGCTGATCGCGCTTGCTCCGTCGTCGGAGCAGGCGCGTGAGGTGCGCGCGCTTCAGTAGTCGTTGAGGGAGGGCTGGACGACTGGTTGACATGGTCGGAAGTCCAGATGAGGGATTCGACGTGCTTTGTTTGATTGGTGGACGCGATGCGAGGGTCTGACGCTGATCACGACGCGATGAAACGATTATCGGGTGCTGGGGTCCGTCTCCGGTCGGGCGACACCCTGCTGAGGCTCGCCTGATCGAGGGACAGGCAGAGAGCCATCAAGCTCGAGAGGTGAAGTTGCCCCGTTTCGGCGGACACTGAAACGGGGCAACATCAGTGGCCCCGTAGGTCCCCCACTGGTCCACAGTTCGGACCGAAGGAGGATTCGATGCTGCCAACAACCGTCGAACGCGCGCCATCGAGGAGTAATGTGGCGTTTGCGTGTCTGATCGCCCTTCTGCTCGGGGCGCAGCCGCGCGTCTCCCAGGCGCATGACCCAGTCGCCAAGGGCACGAAGAGTCAAGAGGAGATCATGCTGGAGGCCGCCCTTGCTACCGAAGTTCCGACGGGCTACTACCCCTTGGCTGTGGACAGGATAGGAAGACTCGCCGGCAACGTGAGAGTCGCTGTGGTTAAGCCGGCCCACCACCGACGAGAACTACCAGGCTGGGGAAGATTCCCGGTCTACGTTTTCTGTGACGCGGTCGGGCCGTTGCAGGTCGGTATTGAG
>CAZAHQ010000031.1:0-15488 GCA_964484415.1 uncultured Acidobacteriota bacterium
ACCGTCGCGCACGCTCGACCCACACCGCAAGCGTCGCTTCCGTCGCCACCCGCCCGATCAACAGCGCCTTGCACAACCCAATCGGTGCGCCACCATCGCTGCCCGTCACCGCCGCGCGCAAAGCTGGCAAGCGCTGAATCGCTTCATGCAAATCGGCATGCCCGCGCAGCCACTTGCCGGTGCGCTCCAGTTGCTCACGCGTGAAATCGTGCAACGACGAGGCCCCCGCGCTGCGCCACAACTCGCCCTCGACAACCAGCGCACACACCTTCGACAACGGCAACAACACCTGCACCGATTGCACCGCAAGCCGACGCGCGACTGCATCGCCATTCACAGCATCAAGCCATGGCGAGAGCACTGACAACTTGTTCGCACGCGAGATTGTTGTGGACACGCTGCACCCTTGAAGTGCTGTGAATGTACCAACACTTCACACGAACAACAATCGAAAGTGCGCAATGAATGAACAAATATTTGCACGAGCGAGATGAAAAAGAGATGTCGCCCTACGTGGGTGGCATCTGACGCCTTGCGCCTCACACTTCTCAAGTTACGACTCACGCCTCACGCCTCACGCCTCACGCCTCACGCACTGCGCTCCATACACTGCGCTCCAAGCACTGCGTTCCGAGCATGGCGCTCCGCGCACTGCGCTCCACGCGCTGCGCCTCGCGCACTGCGCTCCAAGCACTGCGTTCCAAGCACTACGCTCCACGCGCTGCGCCCCACGCACTGCACTCCATGCGCTTCGCTCCAAGCATTGCGCTCCACGCGCCGCGCTCCAAGCTATCCGACCGGGATCACGATGGGTGCGAGAATGAACGGCCGACGCCGACTCTCGCTGCTGGCTTGGAACGAGGAGGACTCGTGCGTCCGGAGCGGCTGAGCCCGAATCACGAGGTCAAGTCGCGGACTCCAGACTCAACACAAGCCAGCCGTGCCGTGGCGCGACCAGGTGTCGACCCCGTGCCACAAAGCCGCTAACGCGCATGTTCCGACAGGGGGACTTCATAGCGCACCGGGGGGTGCTGCCATCGTGTTGATACTGCAGCTAAATGGAACGCGGTTGGGCCCGCTACAGGCGAGGCATGCCCAGGGCGCAGTGGTCGGTCCGCCTTCGTTCTGGATCGTTGAGCATGTTTCACCCGGCGAGTCGATCAAGCTCAGTCGCGTCTTTGCCAAGGAGCACACGCGCGCGACCGACACCCTTCAGAGTCAAGGCGTTCGACGTGGTGAAGTGCTGTTTTCACGCGTGGTAGCGCTCGATGGATTTGCCGTGGTGGATGGCTGCGCAGGTATCAGGATCACCCTTGACTACCTCCCCTGGATCCTCGATCTCAAAAACGAGATTCAAACCCGCGAGGGGCCTTACGCTAGCAATCGCAGGTCGGTACCTGCAGCGGTCGCTCAGGTTGTACTTCGAGATTTGCACCGACCTCATCACTCCACGCATGCCGATCATGCGAAACACCGATGGCGCACTGGTCGTACCGATCGAGATGACGCTCGACCTCACCATCCCGACTGAGGAAGCGTTCGTACGCCACAGCGCGAGCGGAATCCAGAATCTCGAGCGTGCACTCCAGGACTCGATCGGTTCAAAGGTCCTGCAGCGGAACCAAGCGAGGACGTCGTCGAGGTGCTGAGCCAGCTAAAGCGACAGCACAGCGAGAGTTGGATCGACGAACAGATCCCGGCGCTCGGCAAACTGACTCCACGCGAAGCTATGCACGAACCGCGCGCTCGTGAGCGACTCGAGGCGTTGCTGATGGAATTCGAGTGGCGCACCGAGCAGTCCGGATCTGTCGGAGCGGGATTCGATCTCGACCTGATCCGAGAGCGATTGGGATTGAATCAGTCTTGATTGGTGGAACCCTGTAGAGGTGAGCGGAAGCTCCGCGCGGCAGCTTACGGCTCCGAGAAACTGGTCGGTGAGTCCGAACCGCGACGCCTCGCGAGATTCTGCGAGGTCTTCGCCATTGCTACCGCGATCGACAGCGACAACGACCTCCGTACAGCAGGAGAAGATCGCCAGCACAGCAGTCGTCGCAAAAGAATCCCGCGCGTGTCGGCCTTACGCTGCCAGATAGCCGGAGCGTCTCGGCGTCAGCTCGTGCCGCCGAACAGGATCTAGATCTACATCGCGACGACGACGACCAAGCTCGCCGAGCAGAGCCAGGGTGATCACCCATCGCATCAGAGCCCAAGCCCGGCGACTCGATCGCTCCAGACCTTCTACGGCGCAGGCTCCTATTACGGCGATGGCTACTACTTTCTGGTCAGGGGCCGTGATACCGCCTGTGGCGTTGTTGGATCTTGGTGTGTTTCATCCTCAAGTGCGGAACGGATCAACAGCAACCGAGCAGCCTGTCCTTGATTGTGGCTGCGAGCCGCCCACCGCTCTTGATCGTCTTGCCGGATCTCCTCTCGACGTAACACCCAACAGCACACGCAGCCCCGGCGTCGACCGGCGTATATTTCGACCGGCTGGCCTCGCGGGCCCGCCATCTCGGAGAGCCGCCCTGATAACAAGAGATAGGAACTACTGGAATTGACACCCATGAAGCAGAGTATTCGGCCAGCATCTTTGGTGGCGGTTCCGTGCCTCCACCCCCGCCAGCGACCTGCCCGTAGGCGATGACTAGAGCCATGGCAAAGAGCATTCGATCGTCACGCCGCTGGGTGCGAACAGCGCTTGTGTTGCTGCTCGCCACGAGCGCGCCAGCAGCTATCCCTGCGACCACTGTCGATCTCGCCAACTACACGAACGCAGCGCAATTGATCCCGATCGAACAGGACGAGAGCGGTACCCAGTCGGCTAGCTGCGACGTCAACGGTGATGGGATCGATGATCTGTTGATCGCGGCGGTTCGCGGCAGCGGTGATGGTGCTCAGCGTGCGCTTTGCGGCGAGGTGGCCCTTGTCTTGGGGCATCGCGGCGCGTGGTCGGGTTCCTATTCGATCGATGCAGCGCGAACCTCGCTGTTGGTGGGCGCCGACCCGTTCGACCAGGCAGGTGCGAACGTGGCGTGTGGGGATGTCAACGGGGACGGTACCGCAGATCTTGTGATTGGAGCCTACAACAGTAATGGCCCTGAGAATCTTCGACACCGGTCTGGCGAAGTTCATATCGTCTTTGGGCGAGCGACGTTCCCATCGATCGTTGACCTCAAGATCGACGCTGATGTGACGATCTATGGACCCTCTGTCGAGTCGATCATTTCCGGCGCGGAGCTCAAGGTCGGCGACATTCACGGTGACGGTTTCGGCGATGTGCTAATTGATAATCGGGTCGCACCACCGACAGGACAACCGGGCGACAACGCGGGTCGAGCACTGATTGTCTTTGGCCGCGCGGTGTGGCCCGCAACCATCGATTTGGCAGCGGGTGCAGACCTGACGATCCAAGGGAAGTCGCCGGAGGACTTCCTCAGCGACAGTCTGATGGCGAAGGACCTCGATCGCGACGGCAAGGGTGAGTTGCTCGTGGGGGCTAACTTCGCCGACGGCCCCAACGACGCGCGAACAGACGCAGGCGAGGTTCACGTATTTCGCGGTCGCGCGGTGTGGCCCAGCCTGATCGATCTAACGACGCAGTCGGCGGACTACGTGATTTATGGTGCAGACATCGGGGATCGGGTCGCCGAGATCGGTACGCTCGCGGCGGGAGATATCGACGGCAACGGCTGGCCTGAGATTGTGATGGGTGCCGTTTTCGGGGACGGCCGGATGAATGGCAGCCCCGAGATGGGTGAGGCTCGAACGGTAGAGCCGCGCACGAACCTCACCGGGGTCGTCGATCTGCGGACCTCGAGTCGCCACGTTGTCTACGGGCCTGGTACTGGTGATTTCTTTGGTGCAAGGCCCCTGGTCGGCGACCTGAACGGTGATGGTGTCGAGGACCTCGCCTGCAGTGCTGGGTACGCGGATGGCGCAGCCAACACCCGCGTCGACTCAGGCGAAATCGACGTGCAGTTCGGGAAGGTAGGATTTCCGGCCATCACAGAACTGTCGACCACGCCGCCCGATCTTCGCGTCTACGGTGCGTTGGCAGACGACCTACTCAGTACGCACTCGCTTGGCGATCTGAACGGTGACGGCTTGAAAGACATCATCGGCGTCTCCTCCGGTCAACACCCCACCAGACTCTCCACGGTCTGGGTACTCAGCCCCTTCGACACCGACGGCGACGGCGTTGCACAGCTCTCCGACAACTGCCCGTTGATCGCAAACCCTACCCAGTTGGACGCTGATGCGAATGGTGTCGGCGATATCTGCCAACTCGATTACGACGGTGACCTGGTCGCTGATCCGATTGATTGTCGCCCCGGCGATGTGAAGGCGGGTCGTCCAGGCGACATCAAGCTGGTGAGCCTCACGAAGATGTCCTCGACCGTGCTGGTGATGACATGGACTGCGTTCTCGACGGCGGAGACCTACGACGTCTCGCGCGGGCGACTCTCGCAACTGCGTTTCAACGATTTCGGCACGTGTCAGAACCTGCGCGATCAGAACCTCACCGACACGACATTCATCGAACCCAACAATCCGCCGGTCGGCGATGGCTACTTCTTTCTGGTCAGGGGCCGTGATACCGCCTGTGGCGGCGTTGGAACTTGGGGTGTTTCGTCCTCGGGTGCGGAGCGGATCAACAGCAACCCCGCAGCGTGCCCTTGACGTTGTCCCGTTGGACATGACGGGCCCCGTCTCCGAGTGAACCACCCCAGAAACCCGAACCCAACAATTAGTTGACATTCCCAGCCCACCTGCGTACACCCCTCCCCGGCGCCCTGGGCTCGTCGTTCCTCCTCTCTCCTCGTGACCGCAGGTGGATCGCATCCCAGTCGCCAGCGTTCGGAATCACTCGGAGGCCAGGAACATGAAGATCATCCCGTCGCGCGTCGTGCTCTCACTCCTGTCCTCTTTGCTACTGCTCACCAGCGGACTCGCCCTTGCCGGCAACGTCACCAACTCGGGTGACGATGGCCGCACCGGGTGGTACCCCGATGCGGGCTACATCACGCCAGCGATCGTCAGCTCGCCATCGTTCGGACAACGCTGGAACACCACGCTCAACGGCCAGATCTACGGGCAGCCGCTCGTCGCGATCGGGCGGGTCTTCTATGTCACGCAAACCAATTGGGTCTACAGCCTCGACGCCGATACCGGAGCGATCCTCTGGTCCAAGAACCTCGGAACACCGTGGAACTCCGCCGATGTCGGGTGCAACAACATCGCCCCAACCGTCGGCATCACCGTGACACCGGTCATCGATGACGACACCAACGTCATGTACCTGGTCAACAAGACATACGACGCCGGGATCGGCGCCAGCTACATGCACGCTCTCGACTTGATTTCCGGTGCAGAGAAGCCCGGCTTTCCGGTCAAGATTCAAGGCAACGCGCAGAACAGCCCCAGCCAGCCGTACGACAGCGTGCACCAACACGCGCGCGTTGGGTTGCTGTTGATGAACGGCGTGGTCTATGCCGGATTCGGAGCGCACTGCGACTTCGGTCCGTGGCAAGGCTGGGTCTTCGGCATCGATACGAGCGGCCAGATCAAAGCGCGATGGACCAGTCGCGGCGCGGTCAATCAAAACGGCGCGGCGATCTGGATGTCGGGGAACGGTTTGGTGTCGGATGGTCCAGGGCGAATCATCTTCGCCACCGGCAATGGCGGCGGACAGACCGTGGCGACGCCTGGAAATACACCCCCTGTGAACTGCGGCGAGTGTGTCGAGCGACTCGATGTTCAGCCCGACGGAACACTCATCGCGAAAGACTTCTTCTCCCCCTGGAACGCCGCTGGCACCTTTGCGCAAAACGGCCTCGATCTGTTCGACCTCGATCTCAGTTCGAGCGGTGGCGCCGTGATGCCGCAACCGTACTTCGGGACCACGACGTATCCGCACATCATGGTTCAGGCCGGCAAAGAGGGTTATCTCTACCTTCTCAACCGCGATGATCTCGGCGGTTTGAAGCAAGCGAGCGCGACCTCCGACAAAGTGATCCAGCGACTCGGCAAGTTTGCGGGTGTTTGGTCGCGACCGGGGGTGTGGCCTGGCGACGGTGGTTACGTCTATCTCTCAGGCAATGGAGCGCAGCTCCGCGGCTTCAAGTACAGCGTCGACGGCAGCAACAAGCCGGTGTTGACGCAGACCGGAGTGTCGCTCGCGACATTCGGTTACGGCAGTGGCGCACCGGTGATCACGAGCGATGGGACTCGTGCTGGCTCAGCGATCGTCTGGCACAGCTACTCGCAGGATGATTCTGGAGTCAATGCGGCGCTACGCGCGTACGACCCGGTGCCTTCGGGAACCAACCTGATCCTGCGCGCCAGCTTCAACATCGGAACGATCGCCAAGTATCACAATCCGACGGCGGCGCGCGGCTTGGTGTTCATTGGGACGCGCGATGCGCATGCGATTGCTTTCGGCGGTCCACCGGCTCAGCTCACGGTACAGAAAGGGGTCAGCGGCATGATCCACTTGTCATGGAGCAGCAATCTCTCCCCTTACACGCTGCGCCGCGCCAACGATGCCCGGTTCCGCACCAGCCCGTCGACGCTGGTCGATCATCAAGCACAAACCAGCTTCGATGATCCGGTGGCGGATGATGGGAGCAGCTACTTCTACCTGGTGAATTGAGGAGCGTTCAGTACTATCTAGAGTCCCTTCATAGCTTCACGCCCCGCCTTGACCCGCGCATCGTCCTCGCCTGCGGTCGCGGCGAGCGCGGCGACACCGTCCAGCAACAGCGACTTGGCCTCGGCCGTGCGCAAACCGCGCGCTACCAGATGACTCCCGAGCGCGATCATCGTGCTGGCCGTGTTCGCGTCCTTGTCACCGAACGCCTTGCGCCGGATGCGCAACGCTTCCCGAATCTGCGCTTCGGCACCGATTCCGTCGTGGCGCGCGTCGAGCACGTTGGCCAGCGCCATGGTGACGTACGCGAGATCGGGGTGATCGGGCCCCATCCCTCCGCGCATCAAACCGAGTCCCTCACGAAAGGCTGCTTCCGCCTCCACGAGTCGATTTGCGTGCGCCATCACCGTCCCCATGTTGGAGTACGTACGACCGACCGTCGGGTCGTTCGGTCCCAGCGATTCTCTGCGGATCGCTGCGACGTTGCGCAGCAGATCGATCGTTTTGTCGGTCTGACCCTGTCGGAAGTAGACCGATCCCAGGTTCTCGAGTGCTGTCGCGACTTGCGGGTGTTTGTCGCCCAATAACTTCTTGTCCTGCTCGACGACCGCCTTCAGCATCGCCTCGGCGCCGGGGAAGTCCCCTTTTTGCATACGCACCAGACCCAAGCTGTTCTGCGCGAACGCGAGCATCGGGTTGTCGGGCCCGAGAGTTTTCTCGAAGAGGTTCGTCGCCTCCAAGCACGCCGCCTCTGCTTCGTCGAATTTCCCGCGCGTGGAGAGGATGTCGCAGAGCACCTTCAGGCTCTCGGCCATGTAGTACGTCGGCGTGCCGGTTTGCGAGCGGCCAACCTTGATCGCTTCGCGTATCGGCGCCTCGGCTTCGTCGATCTTCCCCGAGAAATAGAGGGCCAACGCAAGGTCATCGAGTCGTTCCGACAGCCGTGGATCGGTCGGATCCGCGCCACGCTGTGCGTCGATTCCGGAGCGCGCCGCCGCAATCGCGTCCTCGTATCGGCCGGTCAGATGGAACAACCGGCTGAGTCGGCCCCAACTCGTCGCGGTGTCGGCGTCGTTCGGTCCGAGATGCTTGACGCGCAGCTCGATCGCACGGCGAATCAGCGGCTCGGCCTTCTCGTACTCGCCGAGATTCATGTACGTCGCTGAGATCGAATCGAGTGTTGCCGCCGCGACCACCGGCTCCGAGGTGAACTGGGACTCGATCCGTGGGATCGATTTCTCGAGCGCCTCGAGCACCGTGATCTTCCGCTCTCCTCCGGCATAAGGGTTGGGAGTTTCGAGCGTCGCTTGCAGGAACTGATTGATCGCGGTCGCCTTCTCGGTTTCGGACTTGGCGCGGTCGCGCTCTTCGGCGATGCGCCTGGCTTGATACGTCATCGTCACCGCGGTCCCGAGCAGCAGCACCAGCAGCGATGCCGCAAACGCAGTGGGGAGCGGATTTCGCCGCACCAGCTTGCGGAGTTGATCGACGGTGCTGGGCGGCCGCGCCAGGATCGGTTGATCGGCGAGGTAGCGGTGCAGATCATCGGCTAGCGCTGCCGCACTGCTATATCGATCGTCGGGATTCTTCTCAATCGCCTTGCTCACGATGGTTTCGAGGTCAGGGTCGAGTCGCCGCGCGCCCGTCCACACGTTGCGCAACGGAACGGGGCGCGCTTGGTCGATGGTGCGCAGCGCCTCGAGGATCGACATCGACGACAGCGCATGCGGGAGCGTCGACGAAAGCATCTCGTAGAGGATCACGCCGAGCGCATAGACATCGGTGCGCAGGTCGAGCTGTTCGGGGATTCCGCGCGCTTGCTCGGGGCTCATGTAGTTGAGCGTTCCGCGAATCGCTCCAACCTCGGTGACGCGGGTGACGTTGACGTCGCCGTCGGTGATTCGCGCCAGACCGAAGTCGAGAATCTTGAAATGCGATTCGACGCTACTCGTCTCCGAGTCGCTGCCAGCGTGAGCCGCATCGCTGACGATGAGATTCGACGGCTTGAGATCGCGATGGATCACGCCCCGTTGATGCGCGTAGTGGACTGCCTCGGCGATGCCGGCCAGCAGGGAGAGTCGCCGTCGAACCTCATCGGTGTCGAGTGTCTGCCGCTCACGCAGGTGCTCGGAGAGGGTGGCGCCGCGAACGAGCTCCATCGCGAAATAATGACGCCCCTCCGCTGTGCGCCCCGACTCGTAGATCCGCGCGATCATCGGGTGCTCGAGCCGCGCCAACACCTCCACCTCGCGGCGGAACATCGCAAGCTGAAGCTCGCTGATCGACGCCTCGCCGCGAATCACCTTGAGCGCGACGATGCGTTTCAGCGACTGCTGCTCCGCTTCGTAGACGACTCCCATGCCGCCGTGACCAAGCAGTCCGAGGATTCGGTAATCCCCGATTCGATCGGGCAATTCGGGCGAGGCGTGTTCGCGCACATCGCCTTGGTGCGTGGCGTCATCGTCCTTGGAATGAGCCGCAGGGACCAGCTTCGTTTCCGGTAACTCTGGGTCTGGTCCGTTCTTCTCGATCATCCGATCTCGCCTCCCTGGCAGCGGCGAGCGCGATCATACACGCCGGTGGTACTGCACACGCTCACACGCTCGACCCGATGCATCCCAACAAACCACAGAGCCTGGGCAGTCGCTCGCGGAAACGTTCTCGCACCGAACAGGCGCGAAACTCCTTTGGATACCGCTTCGGTATTCCCGTGCCGCGAGTCTCTCGAGGAGCGGGGCTTTCGAGAAACCGTGTGCGATTCGCTGCGAAGGCGGATCGCACGGCGCGCGAGCCTGGTAAGATCCCGGCGCCTTGGAACACACACTCGTCGCAGGGGATGTCATTTCCCACTATCGGATCGTGGGGGCGCTGGGATCCGGCGGCATGGGCGAGGTGTACCTCGCCCAGGATCTCACCCTCGAAAGGAGCGTCGCGCTCAAGGTCCTCCCGCCGGGGCTCGTCCGCAATGAAGAGCGGCTCCGTCGTTTCGTGGTCGAGGCGAAGGCGGCATCGTCGCTGAACCACCCGAGCATCGTGACGATCCACGAGATCGGCTCGGGCTCGATCGAACGCGACGGGCAAGCCCTGGACTCGATCCACTTCATCGTGATGGAGCGGATCGACGGGCACACGCTGGCCGAGGTGATCCACGTCGACAAGGAAGATCTGCGACGCCTTTTGGGGTATCTGGCCCAGGCGGCGGACGGAATCGCCAAGGCGCACGCGGCGGGCATCGTCCACCGGGACCTCAAGCCAGGGAACATCATGGTTTCGCGTGACGGCTTCGCGAAGGTGCTCGACTTCGGGCTCGCCAAGCTGATCGAGTCCAGAGCCGCGGACCCGCAAGCCAGCGCTGCGCCCACCCAGATCGATCAGCATACGGGCGCAGGAACGATCGTCGGCACGGTCGGCTACATGTCGCCGGAGCAGGTGCAAGGAAAATCGGTCGATCACCGCTCCGACATCTTCTCGTTCGGCTGCATCCTCTATGAAGCCGTGACACGCCAACGTGCGTTCGAAGCGGACTCCGCTGTCGACACGATGCACAAGATCCTCCACGACGCGCCGATCGAGTCGCACCAGTTGAACCCGAAAGCTCCCGCCGACCTGCGCCGTTTGGTGCGGCGGTGTCTTGCCAAGAGCCCTGACCAGCGCCTTCAGTCGATGAAAGATCTGGCCATCGAGCTGCGCGAGATCGCTGACAACTTCGAATCGCTTTCAAACTCGACGAGTTCTGGAAGCGGCGTCAGCAGCGTGGGAGTCGCCCCCCGGCCCGCGAGGCGAAGTGCGTGGCAGATCGGCGCGACGATCGTCGCGATCGTCGCGATCGCGGGGCTGACGATCAGCCTCTTCAGTCTTATTCGTTCTCGCGATCCTCAACCTGTCGCCGCGGCGCCGGCCGCCGGGCTCAAGCGCACGAGCATCTCGGGTCGAGAAGGGATAACCGGCGTGGCAATCTCCAGCGACGCACGGTATCTCGCCTACCCGATCGTCTCGTCAGAATCGACATCGATCTGGGTAAGGCAGATCGCGACGGGGAGCGAAGTCCAAGTCGTGCCTCCGCGCGAGGTGGGCGTGATATCCCTTCGCTTCTCTCCCAACGGCGACTACGTCTATTACATCGTGATAGAGCCGGACCGTCCGGGCCTGACAACACTCGAGCGGGTGCCGACTCTTGGCGGTCCGACGCGCAAGCTGTTTTCCGATGTCGGTTTTGGATTCAGCCTGACGCAAGACGGCAAGAGCGTCTGCTTCGTCAGGGCGAAGACAAAGTCAGCAGAGACCACGGCGATGGTGCGCGACATCGAGCTGGGTCAAGAAAAGACACTCGCGACGGTTGCCGCGCCGCAGGATTTCGCCGGCCCCCCGGTGTTGTCTCCCGACGGTAGGACATTCGTCACGGCGATTCACACGGCGGAGAAGGGGATTCACGGTCAGTTCGTCGCGATCGACGCAGCGAGTCTGGCCCAGACCCGATTCGGCCCCACCGGATGGGAGGTTCGCAGTTCCGTTTGGCTTCCCGACGGGACAGGGCTCGTGACGTCGGCGTTTCGGTATGGCGAGACCGAGGCGGCGCAACTCTTCTTCTTGTCGTATCCCGAGGGACGCCACCAGAGGATCACGAACGACTCCAACGACTATGTCGATCTCGATCTGACCTCTGACGGCGCGACGATTGCCGCCCTCCGCGCGGTCAGGGTTGCGAACGTCTGGAGCACGCCCGTTGAAGGGAAGGCCAGACCCAAGCAACTCACCTTCAACGCCACCAGCGACAATGCTGTCGGCAACTTCGTTTTGGCAGGCGACGGCGCGATCGTCTTCACCGCCCCAGCCGATCATCACAACCATGTCTGGACGATCGCGCCGGATGGGCAGAATCTGCGGCAGCTCACGTCAGGCACGAGCGACGAGTCGATCCAGAGACTGCTCCCCACGGGCGATCTCGTCGTGACACGCATGGGGGAAGATCGCACCGCGCACATCGCACTCGCAGATCGTGACGGGGGCAATCCTCGACCACTCGTTCGCGGCACCGGGGAGTGGTTCATGGATCTCAGCCCCGATGGCAAGACGTTGATATACCTGCGCGTCGATACGCCGCGCGCGCTTTGGTCAGTGCCTGTCACTGGAGGCGAACCGCGAAAGATTGCATCCGACTTCAACTTTGGCGCTGTCGTGTCGCCGGACAGCCGCTTGGTCGCGTATCTGGTTCCACAGGAACTCGAGGGGACTTCGCCAACGACGTGCGTCGTGGTGCCGATCGAAGGGGGAGCTCCGACCGCGACGTTCACGTGGCCAACGCAATCCTCGCCACCGAAGTGGACGCCCGATGGGAAGGGGCTCTCGTTCGTCGTCGCGAAGGACAAGTCAAGCAACGTCTTCTTTCAGCCTCTGGCCGGCGGCCCGCCTCATCCTGTGACGCGATTGACCGAAGGCTGGATTGGCGCCTATCTCTGGTCGCCCGACGGAAAGCGTCTCGTGTTGCAACGCACGCTCGCAAACGTCACCAACCTCTGGAGCGTCGGCACCGACGGGCGCGCGCCCGAACCGATCACCGATTTCCCGACCGGTGCGTTCTTCGGGATCGATATCTCCAAGGACGGGAAAACGCTCTACTTCAACTACGGCAGCGAGAGTAAGGACATCGTGCTTCTGAACAACTTCCGTTAGCCGTGTTCCCGGATCGTGGCCAGATCTGATTCGAGCAGGGTCTCGCAACGCCGATGAAGCGTCGATCGCACGAGCCTGGTGCTTCCCTTGCACTCGCGGTTTGGCAATACTCTGCCAGCTCGGAGGGCGAGGTTTCTCACGTCGGTGAGAACAGCAACCGCGCGCCGCACCTGAGCCGGAGATGAAGACGCCGTGAGTGCGAGACAGTTGGAACGTGTGCGGCGCTTCTGTTTGTCGCTGCCTGAGACGAGCGAACGCCTGTCCCACGGCGAAGCGACATTCTTCGTGAACAAGAAGGTGTTCACGACGTTCGCCGACAACCATCACGGCGATGGCCGTATCGCGGTCTGGGTACCGGCGCCCGAAGGGGCGCAGCAGGCGCTGATCGCATCACAACCCGAAACGTTCTTCAGGCCGCCCTACGTCGGCGTTCGCGGTTGGGTTGGCGTCGAACTCGAAAAGATTCGCGACGCGGATCTCGAACTTCACATCCAGGTGGCATGGAGGTTGGTTGCGCCGACGCGGTTGACCCGCGGGGCTGCGGTTGTGGTTACGGTCGAGGCTGAGGGTAGCGTCGCGGCGGCGGTCGAGAGCGCAACCAAGGTCGGAATCGAGGCCGGGGTCAGGGGCGCGGCTAAGCGCAGACGCCGCTCGGCGCCCGCTCGCACGTCGCGCGGGAAGCGTCGCTGACATTTCGGTGCGGTGCGCAGTGACGCTACTCGCAAGCGGTCAGTCGCGACGCGTGCTCGCGCGAGCGGTTCTGCGGCGACGCGCGCTCGGGTTCTTCGCGCGGCAGTCCTCGGTGATCTGTATCAGCAGAGCGAAGGGATCGTTAGCACTTCCTGCAACCGTGCTTGCAGCGCCTCAATATCGACGCCGCGTTGGCGGAGGTTCAACACGAACTCGGCGTGAGATCGTTGTGCGCGATAGTCCGGTTCGCGCGGCGGGTGTTTGAGATAGCGGTCCAGCAGCCCGAGATCGGCATCGACCAACAGCGTGGTCGAGTAGTAGAGAACGGCGCGCGGTTTGTAGATGCACGAGCCGCCGATCTTGCGATTGTCAAGCGTCAGGTCGGAGGTGCCGCGTTGCTGTACACCGAGCAGGCCGCACGCGGCCAGCCCCGCGATCATCCACGACGACAGCGCATTGAACGACGAGCGAATGCCGGGTAACCCCTCGGCGGGAAGCACGACACTGACCACCAGGTTGCCGCGATCGAGCACCACGCTGCAGCCGCCGCCGGCGCGTCGCGTGAGTGGGACCTGATCGGCAAGACAGTGTTGGATGTTCAGTTCCAAGTGCGGCTTGCTGCCGCTTCCGAGCACCACCTCGATGCGGGAGGGGCGTGAGATGCGCACCCTTGGCTGCGCGGCGGCGAGCAGATCGTCGTCGTTGTCGTAAAGACCGATCGGAAGACCTTCGTTGCGCGATGTGTCGACGGCGCTCATCGGCCTGAGCCGACCGAGGTAGGGGAGTCTGCACTCATCGCTGATTGTTTCAACGAAGTCGATTCCGCCGGACCGATGCGAGGCAGCGCATCACGGGGCGTAGAGATCGATCACGCGTTGAATCGCACGCCGGCACGCGGCACAGAATCCGCCGTCGAGGTTGCGCGTGAACATGATGCAATCGGCCTGAGAGCGGTAATAGCCGGTCGACTCGTAGTTGGCGCCTTCGAAGCTTCCAACCGCCTTCGCGTGTGCGCCAGCGCCGAGCAGTTTGATGGTTCCAGCGAGTTCCTCGCGGAACAGCGCTTCCATCTCGCTCTCCGGTTTGCCGGCGGCGCGAATGTCGCGTCGTCGGGCTTGGATCTCGCGCTGGTACGTCTCGAACGGCTGCTTGTCCCACGGCGTGGGGCGCGGCGTGTCGGCAGCGATGAGGTCGTTCCACTTCGGCGTGGTGGCGTTGGCGGTGACGTTGGGCTCCCACGGTTCAGGGCGTCCGGTGCTGGCCGCGTAGGCAACTTCCGAGGTGTAGTACTCGTCGGCCAATCCAGCGAAGTGATGACCGAATTCATGCACGAAGACGTACGGCGTGAATGCGTTGTCGGCCGCGACGGTGGCGTACAGGTTGAAGATGCCGCCGCCGCCGTAGGTGCGGGTGTTGGTGACGATCTCGACGAACTCGTACGGCGCAGCAGCGGCGATCTCGCGCCAGCGTTTGTTGTCGAAGCTCAGAAGATAACGTTCGGAGCCGAAGGCGTCGTAGGTCGCGCGTGCAGGTGAGTGTCGGTAGGTGCCGGAGGAGGGGCGAGCGACGCCGCTCTGCGCGGCAGGGACATCGATCGCCCAGACGTTGAAGCGCTGCTGGTTTTCCTTGAAGGGGGAAGCCTTGAACAGCTCGGCGGTGAGTCGCCGAGCATCGCTGTGCCACTTGGTCATTTCGGCAGCGGTGTAGCCGTCGCCGATCAAGAGCAGGTCGACCTTCTGTGCCGATGGGCCGTTTTGCTGCACCGGCCAGACCGTGACGTCGGCCGGCGGGCCGCTGCGATCGATCAACGCATCGGCGGGATCGAAGCTGTAGCTCCACAGTTCACGAAACCCGCCCCGCTCGACGTCGCGCTTCTTGACGATGACCTGCGCGCGACGCACCGGCAGCGGGAAGCGCAGCGATTCGTGAAACGTGCGACGGACCGTGCGCGCTTCGTCGGTGGTTTCCCACTCGCCGTAGATGCTCGCGAATCCGCGCGAATACAGAAGCGCGTTGGACGGCAAGTCCCGCACCTCGAACAGGTACCTGCCGAGATTGCTCTCATCGATGGTCCGGCTCAGCGGCCCGGGCCAAGCCCCCTCGATCGCCAACCCATCGAGCGACAACAACTCCTCCGTCGCCGACCCCGTGTGAAAGAAATCGACCCTCAACGTACCCGGCACCGCCGCCACAGCCGCCGCCGCCATCAGCACCACGATTCCCATCGCACCTCCGCAATCCGGGGACGGTATACCGATTCAAATCGGGGACGCCATATCTATTCAAATCGGGGACGGTATACCTATTTCGCACGTTGGACCGGCCGACGTGGCTCGGCGAAATAGGTATGCCGTCCCCGATTTGAATAGCCTCCGATCGGAATCGATATGCCGTCCCCGAACTAGTCCCCGAATCAAGGGTCCGCGGGTTTGGGGGTGGGGTGGTGGGGGGTGAGGCGCTCGCGCGCCGCGGTTGCGAT
>CAZAHQ010000032.1:0-15384 GCA_964484415.1 uncultured Acidobacteriota bacterium
ACCGCGCGCCGTCGTCTGTTGCAACGCATCGATGAGCGCGCGCGACAACGCGTGCTCTCGCTTGGTGGCTTGAAACTCCAACCGCATGTCCACCACTCTCACGCTGGCGATCTGACCGCCACTCACGCGATCGGGAAGTGTCAGCAGCTCCGCCTTGCCCTGTTTGGCCATCGACCAAGACTCCAGCGAAGGAGTCGCTGAACCCAAGACAACCACGGCGTCCGCTTCGCGACCGCGCACCAACGCCAGGTCGCGGGCGTGATAGCGCGGTGACTCCTCCTGCTTGAAGCCACCGTCGTGCTCCTCGTCGACGACGATGAACCCGGGGCGCTCGAGCGGCGCGAACACGGCCGAGCGCGCACCGACGACCAGCCGCGCTTGGCCTTGACGCACCCGCTCCCAAGCCGAGAAACGCTGCTTGCTGGTGAGCCCCGAGTGCAACACGACCACGTCATCGCCGAAGCGCGCGCTGAGCGCATGACTCAGACTGGGCGTGAGGCCGATCTCGGGCACGAGGAACAACGCCGTGCGCCCTCGCATCCGTGCGATTTCCGCGGCGCGCAAGTAGACCTCGGTCTTGCCCGATCCGGTCACGCCGTACAAGACGAATGGTGCAAACTCGCCTTGCTCCAGCCCAATCGCGATACGTTCGACTGCAAACCGTTGTGCCGCGCTCAACACCGCCGGTCGCGAGACAGGAAACTCTGCGATCGGGACAGCGGTGGGAGGTAACTCCTCTTCGTCCGTATCGAGTAGACCGCGCTGGATCAGAGCCGCGATCGCCGCATGCGACGTCTCGGCCGCGCGCGCCAATTCAGCCGGTGTGAACGAGGCGCCGCGCAGCGCCTGCTCCAACGCGCGACGCTGTGCCGGCGATTTGTCCAACGCCTCCAACGCCGCTCGAGGCTGAGCCATCACGCTGGCCGCTACGCGTACCACACGGCGACGCGTCGGTGCGCCGCGTGACGTGTCGTCGTCAGCATCATGCGGCGAAAGCGCGGCCGGCAACGCGGCCCGCGCGGCGTCTCCGATCGGTGCGACATAGTAGTCGGCGACCCACGAAACGGTGGCCAGCACGTCGGGTGGGAGTGCGGGAACACCGATCGGATCGAGAACTCCCAGCAGATCCTTGGTTGCGATGGTGGGGTCAGGTGCCTCTCCGGCGCGAATCACGATACCGATCACACGCCGGGTTCCCAACGGGACTCGCACACGAGCACCCGGCTGTGCAGCCGTCGCTAGCGAGGCCGGAACTCGATAGGTCAGCGTGCCGAGCAGCGGCGCCGGTACAGCAACCTCGACGTAGGTGGTCGACCCTTCCTGGCTCATGCCCATCGCAGCGAGATCACGCGGTGCTGTCGTCGCCGTACCCAGCCTCATCGAGCGCCGCAGCGATCAGCGTTGCGTCGGCCGGCTGCGGGAGCGTCACGTGCAGCGACGGCTCGCTCTTCATCGCCTCTTGAATCGCGAACAATGCGCCCGGATTTCGCGCCCATGCTCGTCGCGCGACTCCATTGGCCACGTCCCATCCCAGCATCGAGTGCGCGCGTGCCGCCGCCTGTGTCGTGCCATCCAGCAGCAATCCGAAGCCGCCGTTGATTACCTTCCCCCACCCGACACCACCGCCGTTGTGCAGACTGACCCAGGTCGCACCCCGGAACGAATCGCCGATGACATTTTGCACCGCCATGTCGGCGGTGAAGCGCGAGCCGTCACGGATGTTGGCCGTCTCGCGCCAGGGTGAATCGGTACCGCTGACGTCGTGGTGATCGCGACCCAAAACGATCGGACCGTGGATCTCACCGCGTGCGATCGCGAGATTGAACGCCGCCGCCAAGAGTCGGCGCCCCTGTCTATCCGCGTACAAGATGCGCGCTTGGCTCCCCACCACCATTTGATTCGAGCCGGCCTCCTCGATCCAGCGCAGGTTGTCGAGCATCTGCTGCTTGATCTGGGGCGGGGCGACGGCAGCTTGCGTGGCGATCACATCGGCAGCAATGGCGTCGGTCGTGGCCAGATCGCGAGGATCCCCCGAGCAGCAGACCCAACGGAAGGGGCCGAATCCGTAGTCGAAGCAAAGCGGGCCCATGATGTCTTCGACGTAACTGGGATAGCGGAACTCCCCGCCAGGAAGACTCACATCGGCACCGGCACGCTGCGCCTCGACCAAGAACGCGTTCCCGTAGTCCCAGAAGAACAGACCACGCGCGGAAAGAGCGTTGATCGCGATCACCTGACGGCGTAGCGAGGCATCGACCGCCTCGCGAAAACCATCAGGATCGATCTTCATCATGGTGCGTGCCGCTTCCAGTGAGATTCCGGCCGGGTAGTAGCCGCCTTGGAACGGATTGTGAAGCGACGTTTGATCGGACCCCAGATCGATTGCGAGCCCTGCCTGCACCAGCCGTTCCCACAAGTCGACGATATTTCCGAGATAGCCCAGCGAGAGCGGCTGCTTGGCTCGTACTGCGCGGTCGATGCGGATCAGCAGTTTGTCGAGGTCGCTCTCGGCCTCCATCAACCAACCTTGATCCAAGCGTCGCTTCAGGGGCGCGGGATTGATCTCCGCGATCACGCCGATCGCACCGGCGATCGTCGCCGCTTTCGCCTGCGCACCACTCATCCCACCGAGGCCCGAGGTTACGAACACGCGACCCTGCAGGCCGTGATCGTCCTGCAGCTTCAGGTAGCGGCGCGCCGCCCCCAACAAAGTGATCGTGGTGCCGTGGACGATCCCCTGAGGACCGATGTACATGTAGCTTCCAGCGGTCATCTGGCCGTACAGCGTGACCCCTTGCGCACGGCCACGCGCATAGTCGTCCAGCGTCGAATACTCAGGAACCATCATTCCGTTCGTAACGACGACGCGCGGCGCCTCGGGATGCGATGGAAACAACCCGAGCGGATGTCCCGAGTACATCACCAGCGTCTGCTCGTCGCTCATCTGCGCGAGGTACTTCATCGTCAACCGATATTGGGCCCAGTTGCCAAAGACAGCGCCGTTCCCACCATACGTGATGAGTTCTTCTGGAAACTGCGCGACCTGCGGGTCGAGGTTGTTTTGAATCATCAGCATCAGCGCCGCTGCGTGCCGGCTGCGTGCTGGGTAATGATCGATCGGGCGGGCGTAGATCGCGTGCTGCGGCCGGAATCGATGCATGAAGATCTGGCCATGCCGAGCGAGCTCGTGCGCGAACTCCGCGGCAAGCTCACGGTGCCATTCGTGAGGCAGATAGCGAAGGGCGTTGGCGATCGCAAGCGCACGTTCGGCGCGTGATAGACGCGGGGTCTGCGGCGGGGCGTGGTCGAGCGCCGGGTCGAGCTCGCGCGGCGGCGGCAGTTGAACCGGAATCCCCTCCAACAGTTCGCGCCGGAACGAGTCGAGGTCTTCAGTCGGGACGATCGCACGCGGAGTCATGCGCACATTGTAGAGGGGCTCTCGTGATTGCTACCGCTTCGTGGCAAAAAGAGGCGGGAGAACTCCCGCCTGAACGCTTGTTTCTCGGGGTGCGTGCGCCGGTCTCGAGTTCGCCCGCCTCTCGCGGGCGGGACAGCCTCGCGGTCCGCCGCGGTTCGGTTATCGACGACCGTACAGTCCGATCCGTTGCGTCAGGGAGCGGCGAGTCCGAGCTGTCGCATCACCGCTTGCATGTCATCCCAGACCGGCCTCTTGGCCGCTGGATTGCGCAGCAAGTAGGCAGGATGAAACGTGGCGATCACAGGAATCCCTTGGTGCTCGAACCAGCGTCCGCGAAGCTTGGTGATTCCTTCCGTTTGCGGCCCGGCCAGTCCCTCGAGCGCGGTTCGTCCCAAGGCCACGAGCACCTCGGGCTTCAGCAACGCAATCTGGGTGAACAGAAACGAGATGCATGCGGCCGACTCATCCGGCATCGGGGCGCGATTTTCGGGAGGCCGACACTTCACGATGTTCGCGATGTACACATCGGCACGCTGCAATCCCATGGCGAGAATTATCTTGTCGAGCAACTGGCCGGCACGCCCGACGAACGGTTCCCCCTTGAGATCCTCATCGGCACCCGGACCTTCGCCGACGAACATCAATCGTGCGTGCGGATCGCCGACACCAAACACCAATTGGGTGCGCGTTTCGCAAAGCCGGCAACGCCGACAGTCGCCAATCACCTGATCGCGAAGCTGGGCCAGCCCGTGATCGGCATTCGGTCGACCGTCCAGCAATCTCTGGAGTGTTTCGATCTCCGGCCCGATCAAGGGCGGTCCGTGATGCGACGCGTCGGAGCGCACCTGCTGTGCCGCCTCCTCCGCTCGAGGCTCGCGCGGTGCGCGCGGTCTGGCGTGCGAGCGAGAGATCCGCTCCACACCCAGATCGCGGTACAGCACCAACCAGCGCAGCGCCTCCTCGCGTGGGTCGTTGGGTGTGCTCATCGCTGTTCTTGGTGGGCTGTGAGCAGGGCGACGGCACGATCGATCAACCGTTCGGCAACTTGACGCTTGCTCATCAAAGGCCACGACTCGCTCCCTTGGGCATCGATCCATGAGACACGATTGGTCTGGCCTCCGAACCCGGCTCCAGCCTCTTGCAGATCGTTGGCGACCATCGCGTCACACCCTTTGCGCAGGCGTTTGTGTGTCGCCTTGGCGACGGCATCCGAGGTTTCCGCGGCAAAGCCGACGATCACTTGGCCTGGCCGACGCGAGGAACAGACCTCGGCCAAGATGTCGGGGTTAGGTATCATCGCCAGCGTGTGCTCGCGGTCTTTCAGTGACAACTTTTTCAGAGCAACGTCGGCTGGCCGATGATCGGCGACGGCAGCGGCCATGATGATCAGGTCGACGGAGGGCGCACGCTCCGTGACCGCAGCGTGCATCTGTAGCGCGGTTTCCACACGGATCGTTTCGACGCCAAACGGCGGTTCGATCGCCGTGGGGCCGGCAATCAACGTCACGTCTGCTCCGCGTGCGTGCGCTGCGGCAGCCACACAGAAGCCTTGCACTCCGGTCGATCGATTCCCGATAAACCGGACCGGATCGAACGGTTCATATGTAGGCCCTGCCGTGACCAAGACCGTTCGACCCTCCAGCGCGCGCGAGCGGCGCGCGGCGGTAAGCGTTGATTCGACGATCTCTTGAACAGCAGCCAATCGCCCGGCACCCTCGTCGCCGCAGGCCATCAGCCCCGATTCCGGTTCGACGATCGTGACGCCGCGACGCAGCAGGCGTGTCACGTTTGCCCGCGTCTCGGGGTGATCCCACATGCGTGGGTTCATCGCCGGTGCGATCACGATCGGTCCTTGAAACACGAGTGCGACACTGCTCAGAAGATCGTCGGCCAAGCCGTGAGCGAGACGCGCGATCGAGTTCGCCGTGGCCGGAGCCACCAGCATGACGTCGGCCCATCGGCCCAGTTCGATGTGACCGATCGAGGGTGTCGGGTCGGCTGGAAACTCATCCTTCCACACGCGGTGGCCGGACAACGTCGCCAGCGTCAAGGGCGTTACGAACGCTTCGGCGCGCCCGGTGAGAATCACCTGCACATCGGTATCCGACTTGACAAGCGCGCGGGTCAGTTCGGCCGCTTTGTAAGCTGCGATTCCGCCGGTAACGCCGAGCAGGATCTTCGCTGCGCTCATCGGAAGTCCGAGCCGAACGTCGCCACGATGGCGACGGCCCGCGCGTTGCGCCGGTCGCGGCGACAGCGCGCCGCGCGCACGATCGAGACCAACTCCTCGCTGGCAACCTCCACATCGTCGTTGACGATCAGGTAATCGAACGCCCCGAATTCCGCTACCTCTTCGCGCGCGCGTCCCAGTCGGCGCGTGAGCGCATCGGGCGACTCGGTACCGCGACGCACCAGTCGTTCGCGAAGCGTCCCCGCATCAGGCGGCAGAATGAAGATCGATAACGCGGGCAACCCGCTGGCGCGAACTTGTGAGGCTCCCTGCACGTCGATATCAAGGAGTACATCGTGACCGGCATGCAGCTGCGCGAGAGTCTCGCTTCGCCCGGTGCCGTACAACTGCCCGTGAACTTCGGCCCACTCCAGAAAGTCCTCACGGTTTATCTTGGCGCGAAACGTCGGCGCGTCCATGAAGTGATAGTCGACGCCGTCTCTCTCGCCAGGTCGCGGCGCACGTGTCGTCGACGACACCGAGAAGACGACATCCGGAAGGCTGCCGAGCAGTCGTTGTACGAGCGTGCTCTTGCCCGCGCCGGACGGCGCAGCGATCACGACGAGCGTCCCGAACGGTGCGGAACTCATTCCAGGTTGGCCGCCTGCTCGCGCAGACGCTCCAACTCGCTCTTGATTTGCAAGGCACGCTCGTCGACTTCGGGGTCGGCGCCCTTGACCGTCAATGTGTTGACCTCGCGACGAATTTCTTGAACCAAAAAGTCGAGTGCTTGACCGATCTCCTTCGAACCCGCGGCCAGTAGACCCGTCAAACGATCCAGGTGTGCATCGAGCCTTACCGTCTCTTCGGTTACATCGGCACGCTGTGCCGCCTGGGCGATCTCTTGCGCCAAGCGCGATTCATCGACCGGCACCTCACCGAGCAGGACGGCGACACGCTGCCGCAGTTGCACCGCGAGTCGTTCCGGAATCCCGCTGACTCGCTGCTTGATCTCGCCGACGAGTCGCACGATCGTCGCGGCACGCACCCGCAGATCTTCCGCCAGCTGAACCCCTTCGCGTTCACGCGCCGCGCGATGTTCATGCAGCGCCGCGTCGAGCGCGAGGCTGACGGTCTTTGCCAACGACTCGACATGGATCTCGGCAGCCGGTACCGGCTCGATCACACCTGGCAATCGCAGCAGTTCACCCGGCGTCGGGTCACCAACCACCCCGAGTTTCTCTCGCAGCGTCCGCCAGGCTTCGAGCAACGATGCCGCGGCCGCAGCGTTCAAGGCAAAGCGCGATGCCGAGGGTGATGCCCCCTCCCAACGTACCGCGACGTCGACGCGACCTCGCGCCACCTCAGCTTGCACTTGCTCTCGCAGTGCAGATTCCATCGCGATCAGTTCGGAAGGGAGTCGAAAGCGGACCTCGCGACCACGTCCGTTGACCGAGCGCACCTCGACCGCCACGGCGTGATCCCCGAGCGTCGCGCGGCCGCGCCCGTAGCCAGTCATGCTGCGTATCATCGAGACGATTCTCCCAGGGGCGCGCGGGCGCCGTCCAGCACTTCGAGCAAGGCCTGCGCCGCACGCTGATAGGCTCCCGGCGGCCCGAGCCCTCGGCGGACGTTCGCGAGTCCCGACATTACAGCGCTGCGGCGCGGTCCCGCCGTTCCCAGCGCCAACAATTCTCGCGCGGCAACCGCCGGCTGAAAATCGGCTTGTATCAACTCCGGTAGCAAGCGCTGATTGGCCAGCAGATTCACCAGGCTGATGTGCGGAACCGTCACCGCCAGCCGCCCGATCGTGTATGTCAGAAATGATGTCTTGTAGACCACCACTGACGGAACATCGTGCGCTGCCAGTTCGAGCGTGGCTGTACCGGAGGCGCAGACCGCCGCGTCACAGGCGTCGACCATCAGATCGAAGGCATTCGCCATCGCGACCACAGGAAGGCTGGACCGAACGGCTGCCGACTGTAGATCGGCCGGATCGAGCGTTTGCGCCACCGGCATCACGAATTGCGCCTTGGGTTCGCTCTTCAAGACCTCACGCGCGGTCGCGAACATCGGGTCGAGCAATCGGTGGATCTCACTGCGACGCGACCCGGGCAGCAAACCGAACGTGGGAGATGTCGGCTCGAGTCCGAGCCGGCGTCGCGCGTCGGCGGGCGGCGTGAGGCGCCCGCCGTGTTCGGCGAGCGGATGGCCGGCCAGCGTCACGGGCACCTGATGTTCTCGATAGAATTCGGCTTCAAACGGAAAGAACACGATCATTCGCGCGACGTTCTGCTTGATCGTTTTCACACGGCCGCGTCGCCAGGCCCAAACCTGCGGACTGATGAAGTACACCACCGGCACTCCAAGTGAGTGAGCGGTCTTCGCCAGTGCAAGATTGAAATCAGGAAGATCGATCAACAACAGCGCCGCCGGGCGTTCACGACGCAAACGAGCCCGAAGATCTCGCAAGATCGCCAGCACGGTGGGTAACTGCACGACAACCTCGGAAATGCCGACGATGGAGAGTGCTCGGGCCTCATGCTCGATCTGGGTTCCGACCCGGCGCAGGCAATCTCCCCCGACGCCGAAGAAACTCAGATCGGGATCGATTCGACGCGCCTCACTCACCAAACCGGCCGCGTGCTGGTCTCCGGACGCCTCACCGGCGACGACCATCACGCGTCGCGCCGGATTCATAGCGCCCTTCCTATCGTGCGATCGGCGGCATGACTCTGGGCGAAGGCGCTGGTCTCATCCAACCCACGCTGCACGCGCGCGACACCCTGTTCGATCGTCTCGTCGCTTTCCAACCAGATCGGTGATCCGTACGCCAACAGCAAATCCGCACCCGGTTTCGGAATGCTGAACCGATCCCAACTGCGCGCCCGCCATTCGCGCGACGCACCGCAGGCCAACGGCACGATCGGGATCGACAGGAGCTTGGCGAGTGCGACACAGCCCGGTTGCACGACGCGCGCGGGGCCGCGCGGGCCATCGGGTGTCAGCCCGAGGTCCGAGCCGGCGCGCCCTGCCCGCACCGCCTCTCGTAGCGCGGCAACGCTCCCCTCGGTCGTCGACCCACGCACGGTGTGGTAACCGAAGAGCTCGCCAACCTTCGCGATCATCTCTCCATCGCGGTGCCGGCTGATCATGAAGCTCCAGCGCGGACCGACGTATGCGTAGAACGCGCCCAACAAGTGCGCATGCCAAACCACCAGCAGAAATCGTTGGTCGTTGGCCGCAAAACGTTCGATCGTCTCGCGTTGATGAGCACGCATGCGCCACGTGAGCCTTAGCCCGCGCAACATCAACGCGATCGCGTGCGGGGCAACACGTAACTGCAACGCGTCACGGATCGGCCGTCGACGGCGTGCGGTACGTTGGGTCATCGTGGCAACTCCTTGCCAATCGTTCGACCGGCGCGATCGCCAAAACGCCAGGCGCGCCAGGCCCAACCCCACAACTGCGTCGCCATCTGCGCGGGCCGTTCGAGCATCACAAGCCCAATGATCAGCTGTCGGCGACGATGGTCCCAGCCCCCGAACAGCTCCAGCGCATCGGTTGCCGGAAAGCGGTTCAGCAGCCAGCGACATCGCCCGATTCGCGCTGCGAACTCTCGATAGATCGAACTCGTGCTGTCTGGAAAAACTCGTTGCAGATGGCAAATCGAGAGCGCGAGCGGAACCGTCATCTTCCAGGTCTTGGCGCGCGCGATCACCGCTGCAGGGTCATGCGGCAACCGATGCAACAGGGCCAGATCGTAGATCCAGATCAGCTTGGGCTCGAAGTAGTGATACGAGTGGTGCAACGTCTGATGCAGCAACAGATCTTCCGTACACAACGCGCGTGCGCCATCGGGCAGCGACTGCGATCTTCGAAACAGACCTTCCAGATCCGGCGCATGGCGCCCGGCCTGAGCAATCGACCAGTGCAATTCGAGCATCATCGCTGGGAACTCGTGGTGTTTCAGCGGCAGGTTGTAGTAGGCCTTGGACCAAAACGCCTCGAGTTCCTGGGATGGTCTGACGAATCCAGCAAGCACCAGCACTTCCAACGCTCTCTTGCGCAATTCTGCGGGAACCAAGAGATCGATGTCGGTCATCGGTCGCAGCGCCGGATCGGCGTAGACCAACGGACCGAGTGCCGCCCCCTTGAGCAGCAGAGCAGGGATCCCTTCCCGTGCGAGAGCATCGTTGGCGCGCCGTCCGAGCTCTGCGTTGCGCAGGTGCATCGTGCGCTCGTCGATCACCGCTCGCCGCAGCTCGTCGCGTGCCTCGGCCAATTGCTCGAACAACCCGCGTTGATCGAGTGCACGCGCCAACAGTCCGGCAACGCGATGCTGACGTGCGGCTTGCACCAGGTTCCGCGCGAGCGGCCTCAAACTCTCGAGGTCCGCGTGCGGCGGAGCATCAGGATCGATCAGTTGTGCCAAACGACGACCGACGTCGACGCGCGACGTCACGGCGCGGCGCCCGAGCGACCAGGGAGGGACGGGCGGCCGATCACCCAGCCGATCGTGATCGCCAACAGCAGTCCCGGCACGATCGGCAGTAGCGACCAGCGCTCCGGCACGAGCAACGCGATCAGTGCCAGCGACGCGAACATGCTTTGAAGCAACGCCAACGTCAACACCGCACGCCCCTGAGTCAGGCCCCGGTCGAGCAAGCGGTGATGCAAGTGCTCGCGGTCTCCGCGCAACGGGCTGGCCCCGCGCGAAACGCGACGCAGGATCGCCATGGTCATGTCCAGCAGCGGGATGCCGAACGCCAGCAGCGGAATAGCCGGGTTGACACCGACGCGACCGCGCAACGTGCCCACAGCCAGCGCCGCGAGCAACAATCCGATCAACTGACTACCGCACGTCCCCATGAACTGCCGCGCCGGATGAAGGTTCTCGACCAAAAACCCAGCGATGCCGCCGGCCAATGCCAGTCCTACGATCGATGCCACCGGACCGCCGCCAATCACCGCTTGTGTCAGCAGCACCAAGAGCGCGATCAGCGACAAGGCAGCGGCCAATCCGTCCAATCCATCGACGAGGTTCAAGGCATTCATCACCGTCAAGAAGAACAGGACGGTAAAGGGCAGCGCCGCGCTGCCGAGGTCGAACGAGTGGACTCCGATCTCGATTCGTTCCCAACGAAATCCCGCCTCCCAGGCGATCGCAGCGGCCAGTATTTGAGCAGCGAGATTCCAACCCGGAGCGAGATCGTAGACATCGTCGATCAGTCCGAAGATCGCCACCACGATCGCCGCCGCAGCGAGACCGAGGATCGGGCGTGGAAACTCGAGTATTCGCGCGGCACCGGGGGCGCCGAGTGCAACCCCGGTCCCGACCGCGATCAGTGTCCCGGCCAGGATCGCGATTCCACCGAGTCGCGGCATCGTCGCGAGATGGACCTTGCGAGCGTCACCCGGATCATCTTGAGCACCCAGGGCGATCGCGAGCCGCCGCATGATGGGGGCCAAGCCGGCCGCCAGAAGGGCCGCCACGAGCAGGATCAGTAGGCGCATGAGTGCGGCATTGTAAGAGCGGTCATCGGCGGGTGCTGGCCGGTGTCTCCCAAACCGCTGGGGCGCCGCCCGCCAGACCACGCCAACCTCCGACCAGCGCTGCGAGATTCACCATCAACAAATAGCGAGCGATCTGCAGCGGTCGCGCCAATACAGCAGGAAGCGGCAATAGCGTCATCGGCAAACAGGCAGCCGGTGCCAAGACACACAGTGCGGGGACGGCACCCCAGGTCGACCCGAGGATCCACGCAGCCGTTGAAGCGAGGAGAGTGAACGACCCGAACACCGGCACGGCGTAGCGCATCAGCTTGTGCGAGACATAAGCAAACAAGATCCGCGGGGGCAGCTTGGTGAGCCCGATGAAACGAGCGCATGCCACCTGCTGCGCAATGATTCGAGTCTTGCGCCGAAACTCTTCCGCCAAGGTGTCCGACGCACGCTCCAGCGCAACCGCGCGCGCAGCCACCGCCACACGAAAACCGGCGCGAGCCACCAACAGCGGTTCGGCCGCGTCTCCCGCGATCGCCGCCGGCAACGGCTGCCACAGTGACTTTCGCAGTGCATAGATGCCGCCGTTGGCCACCGCCAACAGGCCGCGCTCTGCCTCGATCCGTTTGACCCACGTTTCCCAACGCCAGTAAAGCCCCTCGCCGCCCGCGACCTCGGGGTGCTCTTGATTGACAAACTTCACCTCACCCAACACCAGACCGACGGAGGGATCGTCGAAAGCACGAGCCAACGCGAGCAGCGTTCCCGGCGCAAACGAGACGTTCGCGTCGGTTTGGACCAAGATCTCGCCTCGGGCCGACGGCGCGCCTCGGTTGATCGCGGCGGTCTTGCCCTGGCGGGTCGGCTGCCGAATCAATCGGATTCGCGGATCCTTGAACGCACTCACGACCTCGTCGGTCCCGTCATCGCTGGCGTCGGAGATCACAAGCACGTCGAGCCGATCGGCCGCGTAGTCCTGCGCGAGCAGATTCGCCAGCCGGTCTCCAATCACAGCGACTTCGTTGCGCGCGGGAACCAGCACGGTCAACGACGGGGGCGAAGCCGCTATCGATGTTGGCGGCATCGACGAAATCGGCGCGAACAACCAACGAGCGATGATCGGATAGCCGAGGTAGGCATACAGAATCGCTGACAGGGCCGTCCACGCCAGAACCCCCAAGCTCAGCGCAACGGTGCTGCCCAGACCGCTCGTGAAATTCACCACCGCAATCTACCGCGGGGCGATCGACCGTGCATCGCTCCCTGATTGGACTCTGAGCGAGCTAGACTGCCCCGCTCCACACCGCAGGAGACCGCACCGCATTGAACCCTCTCGGACGCCGCCTCGGGTTGCTCGTTGCTTGCGGCCTCACGATCGCAGCCCCGATCCCGTTTGGAGCGGTCTCCAGCACCGCCATCGCTGGGCTTTCGATCGCACTTGCGGTTGGCCTGTTGGCGGTCTGGACCGATCGCGAAACCACCACCTCGATCCCAACGTGGCTACTTAGTCTCTTGATCGTCAGCGCCGGCCTCCCGTGGGTCTACTTGGTTCCGCTCCCTGCCGGGTGGATCGATCAGCTCTCGCCTCGGCTCGCTGCCGAAGCGCGGCTCGCCCTCGCAGCACCGTCTGCCGATCCCGAATTGGTCGCCACCGAGCAGTTGCTGTCCACGATCGTAGGTGTTGACCGGACCGAAGTCGTTTGGCGACCACTGGCTGCCGATTGGGATGGGGCACTCAACGGTGCGTTGAAATCGACATTGATTGCCGGTTGCTTTCTGCTCGCTTGGATGACCGCCTCGACGCGGTCGTCGCGTCGTCTGATCGCCGTAGCACTCGGTTGCTCGGCCTTTGGCCAGGCGGCGTACGGGTTGGCGGAGGCGCTGTCCAACCACCACCAAATCCTCGGCGTGCCGAAGACACACTATCTGCCGCTGCCGTCGGGGACGTTCGTTTGTCCCAACCATTGGGCCGCGTTGCTCTCACTAGGACTGTTTGCCGTCATCGGCTTGATCATCGGCTTCGCGCGCCACGAACACGACGGCGATGGCGCGTCACGCTGGGCTCGGATGATGCTGTCGAGCACCGCGCTCGCGGTGATCGCGGTCGCGCTCTTGTGGTCCTCCTCACGCGCCGCTCTCGCTGCGCTCGGCATTGGATTGTCGGTGTTGGTCGCCGCCTTGTTGTGGCGGCGCGGTCGAGACCAAGGCGAGGCCGATTCGTCGCGCGGTCTGAATGCCGCGTTGGGAGTCACCGCATTGCTGGCAATCGTTTCGGTTGCTGGCGCGGTGATGATGCGCCCGCCCGTTCCGCTCGAGGACGATCTGGCGCGCGTAAGTCAGGACCTGTCGGGGAGAACGATGCTCTGGGCCCCCGCGTGGGAGGCGCGGGCGGAGTTTTCGCCGTTAGGGAGTGGGGTCGGTACCTACCCAGCGGTTCAGCCCCTGTTCCGACCGCGGTCGTTTCCTGTTCAGGCATCGCATGCACACAACGACTACATCGAGTTTGCGGTCGAACTCGGCTGGCTCGGTCTACTGCTGCCGTTGGTGTGGATCGCGGCAATCGGCCTTGGTTCCACGCGGTTGTTTGCGCGCGCGCGTGATCGCGCGCTGACGGCTGCGTTCGCCGCGGCGCTTTTGGCCTTGGCGCTGCACGAAGCGGTCGATTTCTCGCTGCAATTGGCCGGTGTTGCGGTACCCGCGGCGCTCTTGGCGGGTGCGCTGCTCGCCCCGCTTCCCTGGGGACCGAGTGTCGCAGGCACGAGTGACGCCGGCGGCCGGCGTTGGGTTGCGTTGACGTTCGCGTTGGTGGCCGCCAGCGGTGCCATGCTGTCGCTCGCGGCGCCACGGTCAGGCTGGCTTCTCAGCCCCAACTCGGCCCGGGCTCATACCTACACGGTGATTGACGACCTTGCGGCGCGGCTGAAACGCGGCGATCCACCGTCACAGGATCAGGTCAAGGAGATCGTCGGCTCGGCGTGGCTCGCAGCACGAGCTGCGTTCGATCGCTCGCCGCTTCGCTCCGACGGATCGTTGGCGGTTTGGTTCGCTGCACAAGCGGTGGCCTCGTCGCGCGCGGCGGGAGATTCGCTACCGACCGGCTTCGAGCGTTACTCGGCGCACCTGTTGGAACAGGCCGAACGCCTCGATCCCGCCGATCGACAACGACGCTTGACGATTGCTCGTCTGTGGCTCGCTAGCGGCGACGCGGCGCGGGCGGCGCGCTTGGTGAGGGACGTGCTCACCGACTCGCCGGAGCTCGCCGAGCAGGCGTACACGATATTGGGCGGCAAATCGATGGAGTTGGCCGATTTGATGGCGGCAACGCCGAATCGTCCGCGATCGGCGATGGAGTTGATTCGCCACCTGCGCCTGCGCAAGGACTACAGTGGTGCGGCGATCGTACTTGAACGCGCCTTCAGCCAGCACTCGGATGACTGGCAGCTGCGGTTGAACTACGCCGCCTTGCAGCGCGATCGAGGGGATGCAGCGGCGGCGTATCGAACTCTCGAGCGCGCCGAAGTACCGGCGGACCCATCCAGTCGCGTGACATGGCTTTCGTATCTTGCCCAGACTGCAGCCGCGGCTCGACAGTTTCCGGCGGCAGAGCGGGCGCTCTCGGAGTTGGAACGCCTAGGAATCGATCGCCGTCAGCTCGCACTCCAGCGCGCGCGTTTGGCCGTGGGCGAGGGTCGACCTGAGCAAGCGATCGAAATGCTGCGGGCCGTGCTACAGGATCGCGATATCGATTGGCCTGAGCCTTCGATTCAGCTCCAAGCACTCTTGCTGCTGGGGCAGCTACTCGCCGAGACCGGTGATTACGGGGCGGCACTCCCTTACTACCGAGCGGCGCAACGGATCGACCCGCAGAACGCTCAAGCGCTCGCATTTCTGGCCATGCTCTCGCGCGTGAACTAGGCGTTCGGGCTTAGCCTGCGACTCAAATCACGTCCCGTTCGGAACCTTCGTCGCGCTGATCGGCAGCCGCGCGGCGTTCGGTTTCTGCTTGCGCATCGGCTTTCAGTCGTTTCTGGTAGTAGCCATAACGGTAGTGGTAATAGCGGTAGTAGCTCCCACTGTGATCGTCCGTCACCTCGCCGTTGAGCACCACACCCAAGAGCGGCGCGTTGAGCTTGCGAAGTGCGTCAGCCGCCTGCTTGATCGCCTCCTTGGGCGTCACCAACGCTCGACCGACGAGGATCACCCCTTCCACCGAGCCGACCACATTGAACGCATCGGCAAACACCAAGGTCGGTGGCGTATCGATGATCACGAACTCGAAGCCATGAACGTT
>CAZAHQ010000033.1:0-14559 GCA_964484415.1 uncultured Acidobacteriota bacterium
ACCCGCCGGTGATCGAACACCCTTCTGTGTGGCTGTAGTCCAAGACCGGCAACGTGAAGGCTGGATCGTTGCATGTCTTGGCGCACCCCGTCGACGGCGGCGGCGTGCAGTTACTCGGCTGCGCGATGTTGAAGCACTTCTTGCCTTCCATTTCGCGCCAACCGAAGTTGCGACCCTTGGCGGCTCCCGCGGCGTTGAAGTTGACCTCTTCCCAACAGTTCTGACCGACATCGGCGATGTAGAAATCACCGGTTGTTCGGTCAAAGCTGGGGCGCCACGGATTGCGTAATCCCCACGCGTAGACCTCTTCGCAGTTGGTCACGGGGCTGACGCCTACCAACGGGTTGTCGACCGGAACCCGGTAAGGTGGATTGATCAGTGTGCCGACGCAATCGGGCGGACGATTGGCAGGACTAGAGCTGGGATCGATGCGCAGGATCTTGCCCAGCATTGTGGTCGTGATTTGGCCGTTGCCGCAGGTTCCGTGGTTGTCGTTGCCGCCGCCACCATCGCCGGTGCTGATATAGAGGTAGTTGTCGGCACCGAACGCCATCCAGCCGCCGTTGTGATTGGTTTCGGGCTGCTGATAGCGCAGAAGCCTCACTTCACTCGCGCCGTTGGCCTGATCGGGGTTGGTGCCGCTTACTTGATAGCGCGCAACCACCGAGAAGTGTGGTCCGAAGAACGGGTTCGAGCTTTCGGTGTAGTTGACGTAGAAAAATCCATTGGTGGCGTAATTGGGATCGAACGCCAACCCGAGCAGTCCCATTTCGTTGAGCGATGGATTGGCATTAACCTTGGCGCTGATGTTGAGGAACGTGCTCACGATCGTGGGATCGTCGCCGCGCTTGTGAATCCGGATGTAGCCGTCTTGCTCGAGAATGAACAGTCGGTTCCGATCACCTGGAGGCGAGGTCACGAACACGGGACGATTGACCAACCCATCGACGACCAAGACCGTACGGATCTCGGTGTTGGTGGTTTTGCTGATACCGCTGCAGACCGCTTGGGCCAACGCAGGATTCACGACGAAACCGGCGATCGCCGTCGCGACCGCCGCGCTGAGCAGATGACTACTCTTCATTGAACGTTCCTCTCGAGTGAAGTCTGGCCAATCGCCCAAGCTGGTTCGGGGTCCAGCAGGCTGAAACGGTAGCGGGCGTCTATACGGCGATGTCGCCCATCTGCCAACGACAACGCGGGCAGTGGCGGGCTACGCCGACCGCATTCGTCCCCGTAGTTGCGACTCATTCTTGACAGGCGGACCGGCACTCTGCAAACTCTAGCCTCAAGATGAGAATGAGTCGCAACTGGAAGACATTATTCTTTGCGCTTCTGGCGGGCGCTTCGGCGGCGCCGCCTGTTGACGCGGGACTACCCGGACCGGTGATCCGAGCGCGTTACCTGATGGGGACGCGTTGCGAGGTCAGGGCTTTCGGGCCTGAAGTCGAGACCGATGCCGCGCTCGATGCCGCACTCGATCGCATCGCCGCGCTCGAACAAGTGCTCACCACCTGGAAACCGGACGGTGAGCTGGCGCAGCTCAATACGGCCGCTGCCAACGGTTCGACATGCGGCACACCCAACGGCTGGCAGAGCCTCTCGTCCGAACTCACCGATGCGGTCAACGCTGCGCTGTCGTGGAGCGGGCGCACCGGCGGTGCGTTCGACCCAACGCTCGGCGCGTTGCTCCAGGCGTGGGGTCAAAAGAGCGGCGGTCGAGTGCCGACCGTCGACGAACGAGTTGTTGCACAAACCAAGAGCGGCACGCGCTGTCTGGAGTTCGATCGTCGCAGGCAACGGTTGTGTGTGCGTTGCGTTGGCGTTGAGTTCGATCTTGGCGGGATAGGAAAGGGGATTGCGCTCGATCGAGCGGCCGAACTTTTGAAGGCGCGCGGCATCAACAACGCGTTGCTCGACTTTGGCGGTCAAGTGTTGGCGCTCGGCTCGCCACCGCAAGAGCCCGGTTGGTTGATCGATATCGCCGACCCGCGCGATCGCGACAAGCACGTCATGACGCTCCAGTTGCGCGACAAGAGCGTCTCTACCTCCTCCAACAGCGAGCGGTTCTTCGAGCAGGACGGCAAGCGCTACGGGCACATTCTCGATCCGCGCACCGGCACGCCGCTTGCCACAACCGACCAAGTCACTGTCATTGCCGACCACGCCACCGACGCCGATGCGGCGAGCACCGCCTTGCTGGTCGATCCCGCGCTCAGGCAGCAGGTCGCAAAGCTCGCGTCGGGGATGACGGCGATCGCACTCTCACCTGCTTCGAACAATCAACTCGAGTGTTGGGCCGATAGCTCTGCGCTCCGCTCGATCGTCAAACGCGAAGCCACGGTTCGTGGCTGTCGCTGAGGTGCAACGAACACAATGATCGGTTTACGCCGTGCACTCACCCTATTCCTCCTCACCGCATTGAGCTTGGGTACCGCTCAGGCCGAGGATCGCCTGAGCAAACTCGAGCGCGAACTTGCCGAGATCAACGCCAAACTGGCCGCGATGTCGGCTGCGAAACAACCTTCCGACCCGGCTGCGATCGCGGCGTTGCAGGCTCGGGTCGAGGTCCTGGCCGAAGAACTCGCAACGATTCGCGCGGGGGGAACCGAATCGTCGGCGCCGCCGACGACTTCGGGAAAGAGCCACTTTGGCGTTTCACCGGCAGCCTCGCGCGTCTACGAAACCGAACATGGCGTTTCGATCGGAGGTTACGGGGAGTTGCTGTACCAGAACTTTGCCGCCGATCGCGATGATGGCTCCCCATCCGAGAAGACCGATACAGCCGATGCTCAGCGACTGGTGCTCTACTTCGGGCACCGATTCAACGCGACGATGTTGTTCAATTCCGAGATCGAGTACGAGCATGCCGTGACCGGCGAAGACGGCGAGGGGGAGGTTGCGGTCGAGTTCGCGTACTTGGATTTTCTGATCGACCCGCGATTCAACGTTCGTACCGGACTGCTGCTGCTGCCGGTCGGATTCATCAACGAATTGCACGAACCACCGACGTTTCTCGGCGCGCGCCGCCCGGATGTCGAGCGCTACATCCTGCCAACGACATGGAACGAACTCGGTGTCGGTGTGTTCGGCGATTGGGGGCCGGTCTCGTATCGCGCGTATCTCACAACCGCTCTGGACGCGTCCGGCTTCAGTGCCGACGAAGGAATCCGCGAGGGCCGACAGGAAGGATCCAAAGCGAGCGCGGAGGACATTGCTGTTTCCGCACGCTTGGATTATCACGTCGCTCCTGGGCTGTTGCTCGGCGCGAGTGCGTATCGCGGAAACAGCGGTCAAACGCAGTCGTTCGACGGGACGGTAACGATCCTCGATCTGCATGCCGATTACACCTGGCGCGGACTGCAACTGCGCGGACTCTGGGCGCGCACCAAGATCGACGACACCGATGCCATCAGCGACGCGGTCGAGCAACGGATCGGATCTAGGCAGCAAGGCGCGTACCTCGAGGCCGGCTACGACCTGCTGGCACGCACGCGATGGAATCGGCGCGCGTTGATCCCGTTCGTTCGCAGCGAACGCTTCGATACCCAAGCCAGCGTCGCCGAGGGCTTTGTTCGCGACGACGCCAATCGTCGCCGCGCGCTGACCTATGGCGTGGTGTTCAAGCCGATTCCTCAAATCGCGATCAAGGCCGACTTTCAAGACATGAAAAACGATGCACGCACCGCGGTGGATCAGTTCAATGTGGCTGTCGGGTTTCTGTTCTAGACCGTGGTCCTGGCGCAGCCTGCTGCTGATTGCGATCGCGATCAGCAGCGCGAGCGTTGCCGCCGGCGATCCCGCCGCAACGCTCGAGGCGGCTGCCCGACGGATACTCCCCTCCGGTTCGACCATCGTGCGCCGCACCGAAATCCTCGACGATGCACAGCTGGACGCTGTCCAAAAACTCAGCAACACACCGATCTCGAGCCGCTTGGTGCTGCATTGGACCGCCCGCGGGCCGGAGGGCGGAGCACCTCTCGCCGACGCTTACGCCGACACCCACGTGGTGCGAACCAAGCCAGAGACACTGCTGATCCTGATCGATGCAACAGGCGTGGTTCAGCGCGTCGACGTGGTGACGTTCAGCGAGCCGCCCGAATACCAAGTCTCCGAGCGCTGGCTGGCGCAGTTCAATGGACGCACGCTCGACCCTGAGCTTGCGCTCAAGCGCAGCATCCGTGTGCTGTCGGGCGCCACGCTCAGCTCGCAAGCGGCAACCGATGCAGTGCGGCGGGTGCTCGCGATTCATCGAGTCATCCACACGGCAGTGCCATGAGTTCGATGCTGCGCAGCGTGTTGCTCGGCTTGGTTGGCCTGAGCGGACTGACCGGTTTGGTCTTCGCCATCATGAAATACCTGATGACGAGTGACGATCCGTTCGCGGCGTTTCACCATCCTTGGCAGCCCTGGATGTTGTCGGGCCATCTGTTGGTCGCGCCGCTCCTGCTATTCACCTTGGGCTGGGTCTTCGCGAGCCACGTCATCCCGCATCTATCGGGGGTCCGTCGCGCGCGACTCTCGGGACTGACCGTCTTGATCACGATCGTGGTGATGACGGGATCGGGCTATCTGCTGCAGGTCGCCTCGGAGCCGGTCTGGAGGCGGGGGTACGCCTGGATCCACGGAATTTCGGGCACGCTTTTCCTTGGCTCGATCGCCGCACACTGGCTGTTCGCACGTGGCCAATCGATCCATCGCAGGCATGTTCGCCCGGCACCTGATCGCACGGCTGCATAACCTGCATCAACCGGTTTATCGACAAAATAGAGCGTCGGGGGCTACGATCACCGCTCGGAGACCTCTTTCAGATGAGCAGAGAGACCAGCAATTCGCCCGTGACCCGGATTCTGGACTTCGTGGGGTCCGTGCCGTTCGGCGTGGTGGTGTTGATCCTGATCCTGGCGTACTGCTGGATCGGTAGCGCGGGCCTGTATCCAATCCCCAACTCATTCGTCCGCCAGATGGTCGAAAAAACGGAAATGGAATGGTTCAGTTGGTGGCCCTTCAACACACTGATCGTGCTGTTGTGCGCCGCTGTGATCATCATCTCGGTGCGCAAGATCCCACGTACGCTTCCCAAACTCGGGGTGTGGGTCGTTCACATCGGCATCGTGGTGTTGTCGATCGGGTCGTTCATCTACTTCGGCACCAAGGTCGAAGGGGATGTCGCGGTATTTCGGCGCGAGTTGGTGCTGTCGATACCGGGTGGCGAAACCAGAGCGATGTTGCTGCAACCGGGCGCGCAGACGGTCGTCAACGCAGGAGCGACGCAGTATCGCGTCCAGGTTGCCGAGATCAATCCCAACTACGAGCTGCTCACCGGCAGCGATAAAGGCAAGAAGACCGCGTCGGTGAATCTGATGATCAACCCGATGCAAAACGGGGTCGCCGGCCGGCCATTCGTGCGCCAGTTGTTGATGGACTACCCGCAGTACACGGAAGACGTCATCCCCGGCCAGGGTCGCGCAATCAAGACACTCGGCCGCAAGCTGGTCGACGAAACACTTCAAGCCGATCTGCGCTATCACGCCGCCGATCGGTTCTTCGTTCATCACTCGATGGCGATTCACGCGCGCCTTCCCGGACGCGAAGACTGGGCCGAGTACGTCGTCGACGACCCACCTCACTATACCGAGCACGTCTCGTCGGCCGATGCCGCGTACTCCGAGCCAGGCGAGCCGCCGCTCGCCGTCAAGCCGTTCATCGAGCCTGCGGTGCTGAAGGCCGGGCAAACGGCGCCACTTCCCGATGTCTCGATGCGCGTCACCGGGTACCTGCCGTTTGCAACGCCCGACGGACGCTGGGTCCCTGGTGGAAATCAGTTCAACCCGCTGGCGCGACTCTCGGTCGAAATGGGCGGCAACATCAGCGCACACACGCTGCTTGCACTCGATCAAGAACAGAACCGCGTGTCGTTGGGCGATGGCGTGCTCGATGCCTCGTTCCGATGGATCGACGACCCAGCCGAGTTCCAACAAGCGCTCAACCCCGGCGCGCCCGCGCTGATCGTGAGAGTGCCCGGTCAGCGCGTGTCCCAAGAGATTCCGCTGGCCGACGCCATGGACAAGGCGGTGCCGATTGGCAGCACCGGCTACTCGGTTCAGGGACTCGAGATCTACCCGCGCTGGAGCCTGGCGGGCGGCGATCGTGCCGGCACGCCGGCGTCGATGGTGCTGGTGCGGGTGACCAAAGCCGGCGCAACGTTCATGCGCGGTGTGGTGTCGCCGCACTTCGAGGCCTCGCAGGACATCGACGAAACAGGTCAGCGGATGCGCGGCCTGATCGACTCGAACATCGTGATCGAAGCCAAGAATATTTCCGACGTCGGGCTGGTCATCGTGGCTGGAAGAGTCGGGCTGCACTCGTTGCTGATCAGCCGCGGCGGCCAGGTGATGCACCAGCCGATGGAACTCGGCAAACCGGCTAGTTTCTTTGACAACGCCTTGCGGGTGACGCTCGATCAAGTCAGCCCAACGGCGCAACGCGACGATCGCCCGCGGTTGTTCCCGCGGCGCGAACGCGACCTCAAGCAGTTGCCGTTTTATTCGATGGTTCAAGTCGAGATCAAAGAAGGAGCGTCGGCCGCGCAAACACTCTGGCTGCCGTATAGCAACTTCACGTACCCCACCCGCACCGGTTACTCGCCGATCATCGTCACGCTCCCCAGTGGACGCGAACTCGAGTTGATCTACTCGCGACGCACGGAGATGTTGCCTACCCCGGTCGCTCTGGAAGTGTTTCAACTCGAGACCTTCCCCGGCGGCACGCGCGAACGCGACTACATCTCACTCGTTCGCTTCCTCGAAAACGGCAAGTGGAGCGAGACGCATCAAGTTCACAGCAACAACCCCACCGAGCATGCGGGTCTGTGGTACTTCCAAGCGACATGGGATCCGCCCGAACCGCAAATGGGAAGCGCCGGACTCAACTTCACGGGGCTGGGCGTGGGAAATCGTCACGCCGTCTGGGTGATGTTGTTGGGCTGCATCATGATGGCGTTCGGTACCACCTGGGCCTTCTACATTAAACCGGTGATCCTGCGACGATTGGCCGCGCAAGGGGCTGAGCGCCGACTGTCCGCCGTGCCCGCCGCGAGCAGTGCGGCAATCGACAACGATGAACAGCCCGCCGCGACGGGCGAAGCGAGGCAGGCATGAGAAGCGTGTGGCTGTTACTAGCGGTGCTGTCGCTTTCGAACGCTGCGTACGCCGCGGCCGACGATCCGATCGAGTTGTCGGTTGGCCGGCCGTTCGTGCAGGCGCTCGACCTCGAGGCGATCAGACACGCGGCGGTGCTGGACGATGGTCGTATCAAGACCTTCGAAACGTTGGCCCGCGAGAAAGTCAAGCTGGTCAACTCCGATGCTGCGCGCAAGACCGATGCGGTGGTCGCTTACCTCGACATGATGCTTGCGCCTGAGCATCACCATCACGCGCAGTCGATCTACATTCGGAAGGAACCATTCCGCATCGAGCTAGTCAGGATGGTGCGGCAACTGACGCCTCCCGAGCAGCGGCAGGGCGAGTTGGCCGAAGCCAAACTCGACAAGATCGAGTCCAGCGGCATGGTGTCGGCGTCGTTTCTCGATCAACCGCAGGTCCAGCAAGCGCTCAACGTGCTCGAACGCGACCTGATGCGTACCGCCAAGGATGCGCAAGCGCTCAACACCGCTCGGGCTTTTGCCGATGCCGGCACGCTCTTGTCGTATTGGCATGTGATTCCACCGCCCGGCGGCAGTCCGCTCGACCCGTGGTTCTCGGTCGGATCGCTGTTGGCAACCAACCAGCAAACGCCGCAGGACCAGACGCATGCAGGAATGTCGGGCGGGTTAGGCAGCATCCCCGGCTTGGCCGATACCCAGGCCAACACGATTCGCGCGAATTGGAGCGACCTCAATCGCGCCTGGCGATTCCAAGACGCCCCTGCCGCATCCAAGGCTCTCAACGCAATGGCAGGCGAATTCCGCGAGGCCAACCCCGCGATCTACCCGGCGAGCGGCCGGCTGATATGGGAAACCCGGTATCAGCGCAACTACAAGATGACCTGGGTGTGGATGGTCTACATGGCAGCGTTGCCGCTGTTGTTGATGGCGATCGTCAACAAGAACCTGTGGGCTCGCAGAATCGGACTCACGTTCTTCATCGCTGGGTTTGCGCTGCACACCTTTGCGATCGGCTTGCGTTGGTATTTGGCCGGCCACATTCCCAACGCCAACATGTTCGAAGCGATCACCGCCTCGGCCTGGTTGGGCGCAGCGGTCGCCATCATTCTGGAAGTGATCCTGCGTCGCTTCCCGCTGAAGAACCTGGCCGCCTTGGCGGCGTCGACCTACGCGATGTTGGCGATGATGATCGGCTACTTTCAGCCGGTGGTTTTGGGCGGCGCGTCAATCGACAACGACATCACCACCGTGATGCCGGTGCTGGACCGCACGATCTGGCTGTACATCCACACCAACATGATCATCGCCAGCTACGCGTTGATCTTCTTCGGATCCGTCACCGCACTGCTGTGGATGGGGATGTACCTCGCCTCGACATACACCAATTCGGCAGCATTGCGCACGCTGTGGGCCGGCGACGGTAACCTCGAGGCGCGTGCCGGTGGCGCCGCCTCGCTGATGTTGAAGGGGGGCGGGTTTGTCGGGTCGGGGAATGCCGGCCTGAGCAAGTCACTCGATGGGGCCACGATGATCTTCATGGAGCTCTCTTTCCTAACATTGCTGGTAGGCACGGTGCTCGGCGCTGTGTGGGCCGACGTGTCATGGGGCCGGCCGTGGGGTTGGGACCCGAAAGAAGTGTTCGCGATGAACACCTGGCTGGTGTTCTTGGTGTTGGTACACATTCGGATCAAGGTCAAAGACAAGGCGTTTTGGACCGCCGTGATTGCGCTGATCGGTTGCGCCGTCATGATCTTCAACTGGTTGTGCGTGAATTTCGCGATCGTCGGACTGCACAGCTACGCGTAAGAACTAACCTTCTCGTCCGCGTCAAAACAACGGGTGTGGGGCCATTGACCTCACACCCGTTTTGCGTCAGCCCAGCGCCTGCTTGAAATCGGCGATCACGTCGTTGGAGTCCTCCAGCCCAACCGAAATGCGAACCAGTCCATCGGCGATCCCGGCGCGACGTCGCTCGTCCGGGTCGATCCCCGCGTGTGAGCTGAGCGCCGGCAGAATCACGAGTGTTTCCGGCCCACCAAGGCTCGGCGCGTGAACCGCCATCCTCACGCGGTCTACGAACGAACGTGCGGCCGGCAGCCCGTCGCGTAGCTCCACGCTCAGCATTCCGCCGCATCCGGTCAACAGCTGCTTGGCGCGCGCATGGTGCGGGTGCGACGGCAGAAACGGGTGGTTGACGCGCGCAATCGCGGGATGCTGCGCCAGCCACTGCGCGATCGTCAGTGCCGATTGGTTTTGATGGCGCATCCGCACCGCCAACGTTTTCAATCCGCGATGCAGCAGATAGCACGCGTGCGGGTCGAGCGATCCACCGTAATGGTTGAGCGCTTTGCGAGTGGCATCAATCCAAGCACGCGATCCGGCGACCACGCCGCAGACGATATCGCTGTGGCCATTGAGATACTTGGTGCCGCTGTGTAGCACCAAGTCGAAACCGTGCTCGGCAGGCCTGAAGTTCAACGGCGAAGCGAAGGTATTGTCGATCATCGACACCAGCCCGTGCCGCTTGGCGAAGGCCGCGACGGCAGGGAGATCACCCACCTCGACCAGCGGGTTGGTGATCGTCTCGCAATAGAACGCCTTCGTGTTGGGGCGCCGCGCCGCTTCCCAGGTCGAGGGGCTCGCCGTGTCGACGAACCCGACCTCGACTCCAAACCGCTTCAACTCGCCGGTGATGAAGTCGTGCGTACCGCCATACAGCGCGCGATGAGCCAGCAGGTGGTCGCCCGGCGATAACACCGTCAGCAATGCAGCGCTGATTGCGGCCATACCGCTGCTGGCGACGAGCGCTGTTTCGGTGCGCTCCAATGCCGCGAGTTTGGCGTGCAACACATCGTGATTGGGGGTGTTGTTCAGCCGGATGTAGCGAATGTCGTGGTATCCGACATCGCCGCCAAACTCGAACGTCGACGATTGAAAAACCGGCATCGAGACCGCGCCGCTGATGCGTGGCCGTGGTTCGCCCGCGTGCACGAGCAACGTGTCAAACGAACCCTGCATGTCATGGCTCATGGTTTCCTCGTGGGTGTCACCGGCAGTGTAGTGCCGGCCACCGAATCGGGGTGTGAAGCAAGGTAAACTCACCGCCTATGAGCGAACTCACGCACAAAAACTGTCGCCCAGGAGCCCCTGGATTGTCGGTCGAGCAGCGACGCGCGCTGTCACCGCAGGTACCGCTATGGCAGGAAAGCGCCGACGGAAAGTCATTGACCCGCAGCTACGAATTCAAGAACTTCTATCGCACGATGGCATTCGTGAATGCCGTCGCCAGCGTCGCTCATGCCGAAGATCATCACCCTGATCTGACGGTGAGCTACGCCCGCGTCGTCGTTTCGTATTCCACGCACGATGCCGGAGGGTTGACCGAAAACGACTACATTTGCGCCGCCAAGATCGATGCCTTGCATCGCCCCTGACGTGGCGGCAAAAACAGGCGCCAGCCACACGACCGGCGCCTGCATCGGCTATTGCTGCTTGTCTTCCGCTACCGGAAGGATTGCGTCCTCGGTGAGTGTAATGACCAGCGCATCGTCCTTGGCCAGTTCGATGTGCTGGCCAGGCAAGGCGCGCACGACACCAGCGCCGATTCCAGCACCGGCGGCCGCACCGATCACCGCATCTTTGGTGTCGCCGCCGATCTTCTTACCCAAGATCGCTCCGGCAACGGCGCCGCCGATCATGATTCCGGTATTGCGCTTCTTGCTGCTGCCGCCGATTTCCGACAGCACGCCGCGAATCGTGTAGTCCTTCTTCTCTTCGGCGACCACATTGCGCAACTGGTTGAACGTGATCTCCATCTCAGCCGGCGCATCGCCCTTGGCTTGCGGTTTTTGAAGGCGTGAGACCACGCCCACCAAACGCCAGCGCTTGATCGGCGCCTTCATGCCCGCGTCGAGTTGGATCGGTCCAGTAACCTCGGCACGTACCTCGGCCCCTTCGCTCGCATCCTTGGTGGAGATCGGCGTGATGAGCGTGGCCTGAATCGTCGAGCCCGCAGGCACCAACACCATCCCCTTGGGGATCTTCGGCACTTCCGGCGCAGCCGGCGCTGGCTCGGCCTTGGGTGGCTCCGTTGTGCTCGACTCGGTCTTGGGTGTGGTGGTCGTCGGCTTGGGCGTCGACTGTGTGTGCGCTGTCTCGGCCGGCGTGTTCAATGCGCTCGACGTGGCACCCGGTGGCATGTCGTTCTTGGCGTTCTCATCGGCGGTTGCGCCGGGTTGAACAGCGTCGGTCGTGGCAGGTGGGTTGGTTGGGCCGCTTCCAGCGCAACCGAGCATCAACAGCGAAACCAAACTCAGCAAACTGACAGTCGCGCGAATGCGCGTCATAGCGACTCTCCTTCGATTGAAATTCTCGCGCCGGGCGCGCGAGTGAAGTTGGTGTCCCTCACTTCTTACGAATCACAAGCTGGAGCGGAAGTCCCCACGGGCAACGCAGCATGGCGAGTCGATCGCCTTCTGGGCTGATCGCCGGGGGAGCTTCGATCGCAGCGCCCGCTGCCGCAAGCAGCGAACAGGTGGCGTCGAGATCGTGTACTTCAAAAGCAATGTGCATCACACGGGCATCTTGCGCGGCGTAGTCAGGAACGGCCACCCGAGGGTTTCGGTAAAACTCGAGTGTCGTGCCTTTGCGCGAGTCGGCCAAGAAACGGCCGAAGTTGGGTGCCTCGAACGATCGAACCACCTGCATTCCAAGGTGCAAACAGTACCAATCGGCCATCGCGACCGGGTCCGGGACATTGAATGCAATGTGTTCGATCAGCATCGACATTCCGAGTGAAAGTGGCGTCCCCAACGGGATTCGAACCCGTGTTCTCAGCTTGAAAGGCTGGTGTCCTAACCCCTGGACGATGGGGACGCATCGGACCAACTACTCATGCGGCCGGGCAGTCTACCCAGGGGGTTCGGGGTGCGCAATCTGGACGGGACGATGGGCCTACAAGGCATGGGCTCGAACCACCTCGATACTTCCACCCCGCTCGAAGGCCGACAGGACCTCATGGGCCGGCGCCCTTCCGCTGGCGGCCAACGCCTCGGCTGGTTCCAAGAACTCGAGATCGGAACGATTCCAGTTCATCAGCCCGCGTCGGGCCACGGCCAACAGTTCTTGGGCGATCGTCCCGGCCGTGCGCCCATCGGGGGCGATGGCGCTCGCGCCCACCCGCATGCACTCGAGATGAAACAGGCGGTGCGCATGCAAGTCCCACGTTCCCACCACCGACTCGGCCAAATCCCAAACCTCGGCACCGCCATACGCCAGCCCACTGGATAACGCCGCCAACGACAACGCCAAGTCGGGTCGATTGCTATCGATGCAGCGCATCTCCAAGTAGCGCTTCAATCGCACCTCAGGAAACAGCGTGGTGATGTGCAGGTGCCAGTCGTCCATCCGAGCGATCTCGCCACGCGCGCCACGTTCGACGAACTGTCGAAACGATTCGCCGGTCATGTCGATCAGGTGTCCATCGCGCATCACGAAGAACATCGGCGCCTCGAGCGCCCACTCGATGTAATCGTCAAGCGTTGCGGCGGGGTCGATCGAAAGCGTGGGGTAGCCGCATCGCGCAGGGTCGACCGCCAACCAGATCTGCTCGCGACGACTGAGCCAACCGCTGTTGCGCCCTTCTGCCACCGGCGAATTTGCGAACAGCGCCGTAAGAATCGGCGACGCGCGCAGAAGCAATCGCAACAAGCGTGCGGCGGCCGTGGCATCGGCTGCGTCGAGATTCACCTGCATTCCCGCCGTGGCGCGCATCATCCACCAGGCATCGGCCCCCTGCTGCTTCAGATAGCGCGTCATGATTCGATACCGCTCTTTGGGAATCACCACGATCTGATCGGGATGCGACTGCGGCGTCAGTCCGATCGGCAAGAACGCAATTCCAAAGGTGCGGCTGGCTTCGCGGATGTCGTCGACAAACGCGGCCAGCTCGGCCGAGACCGCCCGGATCGAGTCCTGCGGTGCTCCCGATAGCTCGACCTGGGCCCCTGGCTCGAGCGTCAGTCGCGCCCCATTTCGCTCCAGCTCTAGAAGTGGCTCGCTCCCCACCGCCTTCCAGCCGCGTGTCGCTGCGAGCCAATGCAACACTGCCTGAACCGATCGACCACCTTGATACGGGACCTGTGCGCCGGTCGCCGGGTCCAAGGGCAGCAACTCAAACTCCAGGCCGACCCGCTGCGAGGGAGAGCCAAACCCTTCCACGAAGTCGGTACGCAGGGCGAGCAAATCGAGTGGGGCAGGCATGGCCGCACACGATAACCGCGCCCCGCCGCGGACCCACGTCAAATTCCGGTCATAAAGCGGACGGAAAGTTCGATCGGAAAGCAACTGACCAATAGCTCTATTGACACTTGACCTTCGTCTTACAACGCAGTTTGCCAGGCCGCCCTCCGGGCCTAGAATGCCCACAACTTTCCGCGCCCCTGACCGGGCTAGAGCTTCAGGAGGTCTCGTCCGTATGAGTACGGCTCAGATTTCCGGCATCGCACAGATCCTGGAAAAACACGGCATCACCCAGGTTTGCAACGTCCATCACAACCTAACGCCCCCTTTGCTCTACGAGTTTGCGATTCGGCGCCGAGAAGGAGTGATGGCCAAAGACGGCCCCCTCATCGTGCACACCGGCAAGTACACGGGACGCTCCCCCAACGACAAGTTCATCGTCGACGAAGCGAGTTCCACCAGGCACATCGGCTGGGGCAAGGTCAACAAACCGTTCGCCGGGAACTACGACGCGCTGCGTGCTCGCATCTGCGCATACTTCCAAGGGCGCGAGTTGTTCGTTCAGGACATGTGCGGCGGCGCCAGCGTCAAGCACGGCATCAACGTGCGCTTGATCTCCGAAAACGCCTGGCACACGTTGTTCGCGCGCAACATGTTGTTGCGTCCGTCGCCGGAGAAGCTGGCCGGCTTCGAACCCGACTTCACCATCCTTCACGCCCCCAACTTCAAAGCAGTACCGGCGGTCGATGGCACGGGCTCGGAAGCGTTCGTGGTGCTCAACTTCGACAAGCGCGAAGTTTTGATCGGCGGCACCGAGTACGGCGGCGAGATCAAGAAGTCGGTTTTCTCGATTCTCAACTACTTGCTGCCATTGAAAGATGTTCTTTCAATGCACTGCTCCGCCAACGTCGCCAGGAACGGCGACACGGCGTTGTTCTTCGGGTTGTCGGGCACCGGCAAGACCACCATTTCTGCCGATCCCGAGCGCCCATTGATCGGCGATGACGAACACGGTTGGGACGAGAAGGGTGTCTTCAACTTCGAGGGTGGCTGCTACGCGAAGGTGATTCGACTCTCGCGCGAGGCCGAGCCCGAGATCTACACCACCACCGAGCGTTTCGGCACCGTGCTCGAGAACGTGGTGTACGACCCCA
>CAZAHQ010000034.1:0-14554 GCA_964484415.1 uncultured Acidobacteriota bacterium
CCCTTGAAGTGCTGTGAATGTACCAACAGATCACACGAACAACAATCGAAAGTGCGCAGTGAATGAACAAATATTTTGCGTGCGCGAGACGGGCCGAGAGAAGCACGCGCGCACATCACGCACGCACATCACGCACGCACTCCTCATGCATAGGTCGCGTACATCCGTCGCAATCCAGCACCGCGCGTGTGCAGCATGCCCGCGCCTTGCGCAGGTAGCTGGCGAGCACACATCACCTCTATGTATTGCGCGCGACCGTCACGCGAACGCACTATGTACAAGTCTCACGTGCCGCCTCCGCGCGACGCCACACATCCTTCGCGCAACCCGGCGCATCCTCCGCGCGATGCTACTCATCCTCCACACGACGTCACCCAACCTCCGTGCAACCCGGCGCATCCTTCGCGCGAGGTCACCCAACCTCCGTGCAACCCGGCGCATCCTCCACGCGACATCACTCAACCTCCGCGCAACCCAGCATCCCTTCGCGCGATGTCACACAACCGCTGCCCAACCCGGCGCATCCTCCGCGCAACCCCCCACACCCTCCGCATCACGACCCATCAGCTCTCCGACCTCCCAGAGTCAGCGACCGACACCTTCACCTGATCGAATCACGACCGCCTCCCAAGAACTGCACTGGACCCCGAGGAAGCACATCGCCACTCTCTCTCGCCCCCCGACTCGAAGAGGGCCTGCTAACCCCAATCCGAAACCACCTGAGGTCGCACCAGAGCCGCCGCCCGGGCACTCGACGTGCGCGACATCTGCTCGACGTGCCGAGCAAACATTTGAAACGCTCACGCCATCGCCTCGAAACCGTTCTGCAGAACGTGCGGCCACCCGCAAGCAGGCGATCGAATCTGCGACATGCCGCCGCACCGTCTAGACTCTGAACCCAGGAGCAAACCGAGGACCTCATGGCAGAAGCGCTGACACGATTCGTAGAGGCACGTTGGTTTCGTAGCACGATCACGCTAGCGATCTTGGCAACTGCGGTCGTCGTTGGGTTGGAGACTTCCCCTCGCGTGATGCAGGACTGGGGCGATGTCCTGCGTTGGGTCGACCGCGCGATCATCGCGCTGTTCGTCATCGAGCTGGGGCTGAAGCTCGGTTCGCATGGCTCCCGGCCGATCGACTTCTTTCGCAACCCCTGGAACGTCTTCGACTTCGTGATCGTCGCCGTGGCGCTGTTGCCGCTCGATTCGCACTACGTAGCCGTCGTGCGCCTGGTACGGATTCTGCGCGTGCTGCGCCTGGTGACGACGCTCCCGCAGTTGCAGCTATTGGTGGGAGCGCTGTTGCGCTCGGTCCCTTCGATGGGGTATGTGGGCGTGCTGCTCTCGATTCACTTCTATATCTACGCCGTGATCGGAGCGTTTCTGTTCGGTTCCCACGACCCTGCACACTTCGGCAACCTGGGGCGCGCGCTCCTCACCCTTTTCCAGGTGGTCACGCTGGAGGGGTGGGTCGAGTTGATGAACGTGCAGCGCGTGGTGGCGCCACTAGCGGCGCCTGCCTACTTCGTTACCTTCATCGTGGTCGGCGGGATGATCATCTTGAACCTGTTCATCGGCGTGATCATGAACAGCATGCAGGAGAGCGCGGCCGAGGTTGCGGCACAGCGCGAGATACGAGATGCGGGATCGTCGGGGGTGACCGACGAGATTGCCGCACTCGAAGGTTCGCTAGACGACCTAAGAAAACGGCTGGCTGTGCTGCGGCATCGGATCCAGTAGAGGGCACCAAACAAGAGCGCACCGATCGAGCCCTGATCTGCGCCAGGCGCGAAGGTTCAGCGCGGCGTTCCGAGCCTGTCTAAGAACGGTTCGACCGAATCAACCTCTTTCTCTGCGGGAATCACTGGCCTTAATAAGTGTTTTGCTTACCATCCCCGCATGAGCTCAACGCCCGACGAATCCGACCAGGGGAACGAGCCGCCGGTTGCCAAACCGGAGCGGCCGGGGCGGCGCAGCCTGCTCGACTGGATCGAGATCATCGGCAACAAGCTCCCCGAACCGGCGTTGCTGTTCGTGCTGCTTGCTGTATTCGCAATTGCGCTCTCCGCCGTTGGCGACGCGCTCGGTTGGACCGTGCAACCGGTCAAACCACAGATCGCGACGATCCAAACCGTCGACGCCACCGGGAACACGATCACGATCACGAAGCAGCGGGCAGACGGTCATCCCGAGATCGAGATCGTCCCATCCGGTGCGCCGATCGCGCCTAAGAGCCTGGTCAACGCCGACGGTGTCTACTGGATGCTGTCATCGATGTTGCGCAACTTCGTGACACTGCCCGCGTTGCCATTGATCTTCGTGGCGATCCTGGGTATCGGTGTAGCGGAGAAGTTCGGCTTCTTCTCCGGCCTGATGCGCGCGTTGGCTTTCGTCACGCCGCGCCGACTGCTTACGCCCGCGATCATTCTGATCGGCGCGAATGCCTCGGTTGCCAGCGATGCCGGGTACGTTGTGCTTCCGCCGCTCGCAGCAGCGCTGTTCGCGGCATCGGGGCGCCATCCGCTCGCCGGCCTCGCAGCCGCGTTCGCGGGGGTGGCCGGCGGTTTCGGAGCGGGGCTCTTTCCAACGGGCGGCGACGGTGCACTGGCTGGGTTCGCGCAAGATGCCGCGCATGTCATCGATCCCGGTTACTCCGTCAACATCCTTCACAACCTCTACTTCAAGGCGGCCTCAGCGGTGGTGGTGATGCTCGCCGGTTGGTTCGTCACCGATCGAATCGTCGAGCCGCGCCTGCAGCGAATGGCGCGCGCGTCGGGTCAACCAAACGACGAGCACTCGAAGACCGTAAATCAAATGGCGCTCTCGCTGGTCGAGAAGCGAGCGCTCGTGGCGGCCGTTGCCGGCGGCCTGGTGGTGCTGGCGATTTTTGTCGCGCTGATCGTGCTCCCCGGAATGCCGCTGCACGGGATCGGTCAACCCACACTCCCCGATGGACGTGCGATCTTGCATCATCCGATCCAGATCGTGCCGGCCGAGGCTGCAGCATCCGTGCTCGACGCCGAGATCCTCGTTCGCGACCCGCTGATCGTTGCCGAGGCGCCGGGCCGTGCGCGGCTCGTCGAAGCACCGGGCGAGCGTTGGTCGCACGTGATCGTTCCGATCATCCTGCTCTCGTTCCTCGTGCCGGGCGTGATCTATGGGCGCATCACCGGCGTGCTGAAATCTCAGAAAGATTTTGTCGAGGGGCTGCACTCCGGCGTGCGCGGCATCGTGCCCGTGCTGGTGATTGCGTTCTTCATGGCGCAGTTCGTCAACTACTTCGCCTACACGCGCCTGGATCGAATGCTGGCCTACGCGGGAGGTTCGCTGCTCGTACGTGCCGAGCTCCCAACCGAGCTGCTGCTGGTGTTATTCGTGATGTTGGTCGTGGCCGGCGATTTCGCGATCAGCGGGATGCTCAGTAAGTTCGGTGTCCTGGCACCGATCTTCATCCCGATGTTCATGATGGTTGGGATGAGCCCCGAGCTGACGACCGCTGCGTATCGAATCGGCGATTCGGTGGTGAATGTCGTCACACCGCTCAACTCCTACCTGCTGATCATCCTCGCCGTGCTGCAGAAGTATCGATCGGACGCGGGGTTCGGCAGTCTCGTCTCGCTGATGCTGCCGTACTCGGTCGTCTTCGGTTTGACGTGGACCGGATTGCTGCTCGCATGGTACCTGCTGGGAGTCCCTCTCGGACCCGGTTCACCGCTCGACTATCTACCGCGCTGACCGATCGCTCGCAGCGCGAGCGTCGAGAAACACGGCGTCGTCGCGACAAGACGCCTTCAGGGTTCAAAAAGACGGCTTGAGCACCATCAACACCAGTCCGCCCAGCGGGGCGAGCACAGCCAGGGCCCCCCAAAGCTCCCAGCGTCTCGCGAGTGCGTGATAGCGCGCGTAATCGAAAGTCCCTGTTCGAACGCCGGAGGCAGCCAGAGAACTCAACTGCCGTTGAAGCGGCGCCACGCGAATGGCGAAGATCAGCCCCGCGATGGTGAACAGCACGACGGTCCACAGTATCCAGCCGGTACGAACCAGCGGGAAACGCCCGACGATCGCGGCGAGGACGCCGCTCGTGACTGTCACGACGATACCTGGAACAGTAAACAGCCGATCGCTCCGAATGATCCCGTCCATGGCGTGAGCAAGCAGCTTGGGGTCGCGCGTGCGAGCGGCATGTGCGTGCCAGAAGAGGCCCGTGATGATGTTGCCGAGGAATGCAATGACCGCGGCAATGTGAGCCAGTTTCAGCAGCAGGTACATGCAGATCACTCCCAAGCGGCAGGTACAGCGGACCGGATGTCGCAACCGCAACCGCACCCGCAGCCGCGACGCAACTACACCATGATTTCCAAACGCTTCAGCTCGAAGTAGCACCTGGCACACGCGCGAACATCGACCAACGCACGATGCGCGCCGTCGAACGGCTGGTTGAACAGTTTGTTGTGTAGCTCCTGGAGTGTGGGCCACTTGTAGCCGTACATCCCTGGCAACTGACAGTAGTTGGTTGCCGACTGCATCGTGCAGCGACGTTCCTTCGACTCAACCGGGTTGGGGCGCCCGGCGCGCAGGAACTCGGCTCCCAGAATCTTCTCGTCGAACGGGATGTTGTGCGCAACCAGCACCGCGGCGGCATCGATTTGCGGTGCGATCGCGGAAAGAACCGTCGCAAGTTCGACGCCGTGTTTCAGCGCAATCTCGGTGGTGATCCCGTGGATCTTGGCGGCGTCGGATGGGATCGTGAAGCCGCTGGGCTTGACGATGAACTCCGCGCTACCGATCTCGTTGGCTTGATCGTCGGTCAAAAGCCACGCGAGTTGCACGAGGCGCGGCCAGTTGGCAAGGTCGGTCACCGGTGCCTTGTAGTTGCGCGGAACTCCAGTGGTCTCGGTGTCGAAGAACAGATACATGCGTTCGCCCATCACTCCGTTAGACAGCGCTCAACCGCGTTACGACCATGTCGATCGATCGTGATCGGGTCACCGCTTCCCGGGACCCGGCCGAGAGCTTGCGGTGTTTGGAGCGTCAGTACAAGGGCGGCGCGCCGTTTGCGGCGCACGACCACGCTCGACGTCGGGCCGCGGCGCTATCCGCCGAATGTTGCGGGAGCCGACGCACCGTGTGTCGACTGGCGAAGGTGGTCCGAGCCTGATGCCTGTTCGACCCCCTCCATCCGGAACTCGCCGAGCGAGATAGGCACCGCAACCTTGAGCATCAGCGTGAAGATCAGAAAGCCGACCGCGAAGATCCCGCCAGCGACGCGCAGTTCTACCAGCGAGGGGTAGTACTCGTAGATCTCGCCCAGGGCATCGGGTGTCTGGCCCGGGATGATCAAGCCGATTCCTTTCTCGATATAGACGCCGGCATAGGTGCAAAAGCAACCGATGTTGAGTGTGAGCCAGCGCCGTCGCGCACTCGGCACGATAAACAGCGCGAAAGCGATCAGGTTGAGCGCTACTGCGGCCCATGAGTACGGCAACATCGTGTTGTGCGCGCCGAGCCCGGAGTACCAGTAGCGGGTGTGCAGGAGGTGTTCGGTATCGGAGTAGTACTCCTTGAAAGCCTCCGCTCCGTGAAGGAACAGATTGAGGAACATCGCGTAGGCCATCAGTTCGGCGATTTTCCAGATCGCTTCGTTCTGGATCTCGAACTTGGTGAAGCGCCGGAGAATCTGCAGTACGAACAGCAAGATCGCGGGGCCCGAGCAAAACGCCGAGGCAAGAAACTGCGGCGCCAGAATCGACGAGTTCCAATAGGGGCGCGCCGCCAGCCCGTTGAAGAGAAACGCTGTGACAGTGTGAATGCCGACCGCCATCGGGATCGACAGCAACACCAGCGGCACGACCAAGCTCTTTGCGTAGTGTCGATGGGTGAAAGCGCGGTAAAGAATGTGGGTTACGACGACGAAGTTGACGATGAAGTAGAGGTTGAGAACCAGCACGTCCCAAGCCAGAAGCGAGCTCGGAAAATTCAGGTGGCCCCACGGTGGGATCAGGTGCCAAAACCGATCCGGCCGGCCGATGTCAACGGTAACGAACAGCAGGCACATTACGATCGCACTAACCGCGAGCAGTTCGCCGAAGATCACGATCTCGCGAATCGGCTTCCAGTCGTATACATACGCTGGAATCACCAGGACCACTGCGGCGGCAGCGACGCCGACAAGGAACGTGAAGTTGCCGATGTAGAACCCCCACGAGACCTGGTCGCGCATCGCGGTGACCACCAAGCCTTCCTGCGACTGCCGCACGAAGGCGAGAGCACCGGAGACGATCAATACCAACAAGAACGCGATCCAGGCCCAGTAGGTGGCGTTACCGCGCGACACCAACCGCGTGCTATCGATGACAAAACGGTAGAAGAGCCTCAGTCCGTTCACGCGAACCTCAGGTTGCGTAGAAATAGAAGAATTTCGGGACCGTATTCAAGTCTTCCTTCAGCACGAAGACACGCTTGTGCTCGATGATGTAGCGGATCTCGCTTTCGGGGTCGAGTAGATTGCCGAACTTTCGAGCCCCCACAGGGCAGACCTCGACGCACGCCGGGTAGCGCCCGGCGCGTGTGCGTTGGATACAGAACGTGCACTTCTCCACCACCCCCTTGGGTCGCGGCCGATTGCCAAGGTAATGAGTATTCGTATTCAACTGCCCCTTTGAAATTGTCGGCTCCGCCCAGTTGAAGTGGCGCGCACCGTAAGGGCAAGCAGCCATGCAGTAGCGACAGCCGATGCACCAGTCGTAGTCGATCACAACGATGCCGTCCGGCTCGGTCCATGTCGCGCCTGTCGGACAGACCTTCGTGCACGGTGCGTTGCGGCACTGCTGGCACGCAACCGGGACGTAGAAGTGCCCTTCTTCAGGAACCTTCTCTGGAGAGTAGTAGGGGTCGGCATGCGAAAGGCTGACGCCCTTTTCCTTCTCCATCTGAAGCACTCGAATCCAATGGAGTTGCGGATCGCGCGACTGATTGTTCTCCTCGACGCAGGCGTAGACGCAGCGGCGACAACCGATACATCTCGAGATGTCGAGCGCGTACGCGAACAGCACTCCCGGAAGCGCTGGATCGTCCTTCACCGCGACATCTGTCCCGTACTTTTCGGCGTACTGCCGTTCGAGTTCGTCGAGCGCGGTTCGAAGCCGTGCTGGCGGCAACTCGATCAGTCGTCGAGGTCCGCAGGCGGTCATCACGAACGCTGCGGCTCCTGCGCCGAGCTTGATGAACTCCCGTCGTGTAGCGCTGGTGTCCTGGTCCATCGCGTGGCCTACCGTGTCGGCCGTGCCGGCGGTGTCGGTGCTGGTTTGGGTTGCAAGGGAGCGAAGCGTGGTTGATGGGGGTTGTGGCAGTGCGCGCAGAGCAGGTATCGCTTGTGACCGTTCCAATCGCCGGTTCGCCGGCCGTGAACGCCGGCACGCCAATCGCGAAGTTTCTCGCCGTGACACTGACCGCAAAGCAGGTAGGACTGCTCGAACGAGATCTTCTCGCCGCTCGCGAGGTGAAGCTGATTGCGATCGTCGGCGTCATGACAATCCAGACACCAACGGTGCTTCTCATCGTGCTTGAGCACGATGTCGTCGTGGAAGTCGGTCAGTTCTCGCCGCTGGCGGTTGACCGTCAGATCGGCATGACAATCGGAGCACGGGAATATCCCGTCCGAGAATGGTGGTTTCGGGACCTCGAGTTGTGCTTCCGGCACATCGGTAGTGGGCGTGTCCGCCGCACGCAGCCCCAGAGTTGCCACTCCTGATACCAGCGCGGCAACAGCCAGCACCGCTCGCGCGTGACGCGCAAGCAAGTGCCGGAGGTCACGCATGGCGGAGCTCGACAACCCGCTGAATTTCACGGAGCCACATCGTTTGGATCAGTTGAAGCCGCCGCCCTATCACCGACGCAACATTCAGGCTGATCGCGAATCCAGTCGCCGGATTGGCTCCGAAGTAGGCGAAGAGTTCAGTGCGTGGAAACGCCAGCAACTCGCTGTCGACCATCGCTGAAGCTCTCAGCGTGAACCGGTAGGGTTCGACGAGAGCCGACCATCCGAGTGTGTCGCCCGGGCCCTTCTCCTCGACCACGATGTCTTCGTTTCGGTGGCGGATCTGCATCGGGAGCGATAGCGCAATGCGACCTCGAACCAGTTGAAACAGTCGATCGGCCGGATCCCCGAGATCGAACAGCACCTGCCCACTCGCCAACCGGATCGGGCTGCCAAGCGACATCACGCGCTGTGCGGCTTCATCGGATACACCGCGCAGGAAGTCGGGTTGCGAGGTCGACATGATCGCCACCCCCTCAGTGGAGCAGCGGTGACGAGGTTCGCGAGTGGAGTGATTCGACCGTCGGGAGGCTCAGGAAACTCTCGGCCGCCGCGTGCTCGAGCCGGACGTGATGTTCGATCTGGCTCAACAACACCTCGATCGGAATCGGCGGCTGAGTCATCGGGCTACCGACCGCATCAGCGAAGAAGCGTTGCTGTTGGGCAACCACCGGCAGCGTTGGTCGAACCTCGGGAGCTTTCTCGGTTTCGCGATTTACTCCTGCGAAGATCGCGCAGCTCACGGCAAGAACGATGGCGCTGATGAACAAAAGAGTGAGGAACATCTCCATGATCGGATCCCCTTTCCTGTGGGCGTCGATCCCGTTTGCATGTTCTGTGCCGCAAATCTCCTCAAGTACTCAACCGAGTTATCGCGCGTCAAAGGGCACTTCGCTGCGAGAACGCGTGGGATGTCGACCCATCGCGCTGCCAATTTGTCAGGCGCGGTGCTGACAGGCTGGCAGTGACTGCGGATCGACCGTCACGGGGGTCCCGCGCCCTCGACGAATCGGCGATCACGACCGGCTTGCCGTCAATTGACTCTCCTTGCACACAGCAGGACTATCCGACGCACCTTCCGGCAAGCGGAGTTCTCCATGAAGCGACGCTGGATGAGCATGACGATCGGCCTGGCCGTCGGCATCACAGCCGTCGTTGCGGTGGCGTGTGCGGCCGGTGCGTATGTCTACTCGTCTCATCACTTCGAGACTCTGCTCACAACCGCTCGCCAAAACGCACTGGGGCAAAGCGAACTAATCCGTGTTGCTCTCGAACACCAAATGATCGAGAACGACCGCAGCTTGATCGCTCGAATGATCAGCAGCTTCGGGGGTGCCTCAGGCGTCGAGCACGTGATGATCGTCGATCGCGAGGGTGTCGCACGCTTCTCCACCACTCCTGCGGATGTCGGATCGAGAATGAGCCTCAGCTCGCCAACCTGTCAGGCTTGCCATCGACTTCCAGCCGAGAAACGGACCGCGAGTCAAGTAATCGAGACCCGCGAGGGTTCGATGCTTCGCACCGTCGTCCCGCTGCGCAATCGCGAGGTCTGCCATGCCTGTCACAACCCCGATCGGCGGATCAACGGCGTACTGATCGTCGACGTCGATGCCGGTGAGATCCGCGCAGCGATGAACAAAGATCTTCGCTGGATGGCGGCCGGGACCGGCGCTCTGACACTGGGCCTGGTCGGTGCGATCGCGTTGGTGATCCGCCTCGTCGTGGTGCGACGCCTCCAGCGATTCGAGACCACGGCCCGCTTGATCGCAGCCGGCGATCTCGATCACCGCGTTCCCGTCAGCGGCTCCGACACGCTTTCTTGGTTGGCGCAGGAATTCAACGCGATGGCCGATTCAATGACCGGGCTTGTCCGCGAGGTGCGCGAACAGCAGGAACGGCTCGAGACGCTGATCAACAGCGTGGACGATGGCATCGTCGTGCTCGACGCCAACCGCAGGGTAATTGCGGCGAACGATGCTTTCCTCGCGCGTTCGGGCCGCCCCCGCGAGGAAGTGCTTGGTACCGGCTGTCGCGATCCAGGCCCGAGTGCGTGTGGCGCGAGCGACTGTCCAACCACTGGCTGCGTTCGGAGCGGCGAGAACCAGGTTCGGATCTTCGAACGCCGAAGCCCGAGCGGTGAGATCACATGGGAGGAGGTGCACGCCTCACCGATCCGCAGCCCGGATGGTCGAGTCGTCCGCGTCGTCGAGGTGTGGCGAGACATCACAGCGCGTCGCGCCGCCGAGGCGCACATGGCCGACGCTCATCGGCTTGCCTCGCTTGGCTTGCTTGCCTCGGGCTTCTCACACGAACTGAACACGCCGCTCGCGACAACGCTCACCTGTGTGGAGAGTATCCAACGCGCTTCCAACGCACCGGCTGAAGACGACTGGGCGCGCGTCAACGAGAGCGCCGGCATTGCACGCGAACAACTGCTCCGCTGCCGCGGCATCACACAGCACTTCTTGCGCCTCTCGAGTGGAAAAGAGTCTCTGGTCGTGATCGTGGATCTGGCGCCGACCGTGGAAGCCGTGCGCCGACTGATCGATCCAACCGCGCGTGCCAACCGAGTGACGGTCGAGGTCGCTCACGTTGAGCCTGGAACACTCGTGCGGGTCAGCGAAGCCGAACTGCAACATGTGCTGCTCAACCTGCTGCTCAACGCGATCCAAGCCTGCAAAGCCGGCGACCGTGTGGGGGTCGAGGTCGTCGGCGAAAACCCCGTGCGAATTCGCGTCTCGGACACCGGCTGCGGAATCGCGCCGGAGCAGCAGAAGCGAATCTTCGAACCGTTCTTTGGTTTGCGACAAGGCGGGACGGGACTGGGCCTGTTCTTGTCGCTCAGTTCGATTCGGTCTTGGGGTGGCGATATTCGCGTCAAGAGCTCGCCAGGCAAGGGCTCGACGTTCGAGGTGGTGTTGCCGCCCGGGTTGAGTCCGCCGTTGGAGGTCGCACCATCATGAAGACGACGGTCAGCTTGCTCGTGGTGGACGATGACTCGCAGTTCCGCCAGGTGCTCGCCGGTGAGCTACAGCGCGTTGGCTACGCAGTCTCCATGGCCGGCTCCGGAACCGAAGCGATTCGCGTAGCGGCGGAACGTGGTCCACAGGTCGTGCTGCTCGATCTTCGTCTCCCTGACATGGACGGCCTGGATGTGTTGCGCGGACTGCGTCAAAACGATCCGCTCGTCGAAGTGATCCTGCTCACCGGCCACGGATCGATCGATACTGCAATCCAGTCGGTGCGGATGGGAGCGTTCGACTACGTCTCCAAGCCATGTCCGCTCGATGAACTCGAGATACGAATCCAACGCGCCGTCGAGACACGAGCATTGCGCCAACGGGCCGACATCCTCTCGCAAGGTTTGTCGCCGCCCGATGTCGGCAGCTCCTTCATCGGAGAGAGCCCGGCGTTCCGGCAACTGATCGCGCAGATCGATCGCGTCGCGCCGAGCCTCTCCACCGTGTTCATTTGCGGTGAGACCGGATCGGGCAAGGAGATGGTTGCGAAGCTGATTCACGCCCGGAGTCCACGCCGAGGAGGCCCCTTCGTGGTAGTCGAATGCGCAGCACTGCAAGAAGGGCTGCTACAGAGCGAGTTGTTCGGGCACGAGCGAGGCGCGTTCACGGGGGCTGATCGCACCAAGCCCGGGCTCTTCGAGGTCGCCAACGGCGGCACGATCTTCTTGGACGAGATCGGTGAGGTGAGCCAAGCGACGCAAGTGAAGCTGCTGCGAGTGCTCGACACCTCGACGTTCCGCCACGTGGGCGGAACAACGGAGAAACATGTCGACGTGCGTGTCTTGGCGGCGACGAACCGCGATCTCCCCGAAATGGTGCGACAAGGTTTGTTCCGTGAGGACCTTTACTATCGGATGAGCACGTTCACGGTTGCAGTCCCGCCGCTGCGCGAGCGGCGGGCGGACATCGACCTGCTCGTCGAGCACTTTGTCGCGGTGCTCAACGATCGGTTCGGCTTCAGTCGGCGCATCGGCCCGGGGACGCTCGATGTGTTGCGCCGTTACGACTGGCCCGGGAACATTCGCGAGTTGCTTCACGTGGTCGAGGCGTCCGTTGTGGTGAGCGAAGAAGAGATTCTCCCCGAACACGTTCCGGCGAATGTCCGTACGTACGCTTGTGGGCCGACGCGCGCCGCGGAGCCCTCCGAACTGCCGACACTGGAAGATCTGGAGCGCGCGCACATTGAACGCGTTCTCAACTCGACCGGAGGTCACCGCGGCAATGCAGCGCGGATCCTTGGAATCAGCGAGCGCAATCTCTATCGAAAACTGCGTGAATACGGACTGTTTTGACGCGGCTGCTTGGAAGCAGCACGCGTGCGTCGGTACCGGCGCGGGTCGTGGCTCTCAGCGAGTTGAGTTTCCTACACCATCGCCCGCATCGTTGCCCGACGCTCAAGGCCCCTCGGTTCCGCACTCATTCGCGCCACGCACCAAGTAGAAGTACGTCTGTTGATTCGCGCCGGCGCCGATATCCTCAAACCATAGCTGCGCCGTGTTCCCCAACAAACCGAAGCTCGCCGGTTGCGGGCTCTCCGAGCGCAACACTCGATACGACGAGCTCGCGGCGGCGATTGGCCAATGGAGCCGCACGTGTGCGCCGCCAACACGATCGACCAGCAGCGTGGTAATCGCGGCGGGTGTGGCGCGCTGGGTCCAATCGAAGCCGGTGAGCGTGAGCGTGTTGTCATCGACGCGACCGCCGTTGGCGGGGCCGACACCGCAACTCTCGCCGTTCTCGGCGCGCACGATGTAGTACAGCGCAACGTCGTTCGGCGCCGTGAGGTCGGTGTAGCTGGTGCCGGTCTGGCCCGAGGCGATCAACGTTGCGGGCGACGGCGTGAACGGCGTCGTGTTGCTGCGATAGATCGCATAGCTGCCAGTTCCACCCGAACCCCACGAGGCAGCACGCTCCCAAGCGACCTGCACACCGCTATCGGCGCAGGCGTTGACATCGGTGACTGACGTTGCGCCGACGAACGACGGGTTGGTGGTGCATCCGCCGCACGCGGCGTAGTCGGGAAGCGAGCCGTCTTTGAAAATCACATCGTCGACATTCCATCCCGAATATTGCCCGCTGCCATCCGACTGCTGCCTCAACTGCAAACGAACCGATGGCTTGCCGTCGGCCAACGTGCGCAGATCGAAACTCATGACCGAGTAGTCGGTGTCCGCGACCGTCGTGCCCAGGCTGCGATAAATCGGAACCGCGCCGCCGGTGTTGAGCCAGATCGAGGCGTCATCGGAGAAGCCGGTGTTGAGTCGCTTGTAGAGCAACAGTTTGGTGTTGCGCCAGGTGGTGCCGTTCAGCGAGGGGCTGGTGGTGATCTCGTTCTTGTTGGGCTCGTAGTCGCCTTGGAACGCGCCGGTGCCGGTGAGGTCATGGCCAATCACGCGAGTCTTGTTGTAGGCCGCGACGGGATCGGGTTGGCCCGAGCTGCCCCCTCTGCCTTGCGGCGTCCCAACCTGCCATTCACCTTGCACCGTCCAGGTTGTGGTGGCGGCTTCGAAGTCGTCCTTCCAGTAAAGCCCAGGAATCTTGCCGGCATCGAAGCGATGCGGCGCGCCGAGGTCGTCGGCGATCGTTTGCTGTCCATAGCGATCGGTGGCACGCACGCGCAGATAGACCGGACTGCAACTGTTGGCGATCGCGTTGATGACCAGCGCGTGATCGAGAGCCGAAGCAGTGCTCGAGACGCTCTGCCCCAACGCTGCGGTTGGGCCCCACTCCAGCGTCGCGTCGGTCGATTCATCGGTGTGGAAGCGCACCGTGGCCCGCGCGTCGGTAATCGACTCGACGCGCAAATCGGTAATGCGCGGTCCGCTGCAATCGATCTGCGATGTTGCGTAACTGATGGCAGGTCGACCGCTGCCGTTGTCGGCGTCGCGATAGGTCACCGTAATCAAGTCGCCGCCCGATGTTTGCAGCTTGCCATCGGCTTGTGAGGCGCCGGTGACGGTTTGAATCGTTCCCTCGAAGCGCGAACTGTTGTTGCTGGTTTCGGTGACGAGTACCAACTCGGGCGTCAACTCGCTGCTGCTCACGAGTTCGAGCACGGCGGTATCGATCGCGGTTGCATTGCGGTTGAGATCGAGATCGACGACACGAAACGACGCCGTGTCGTGGCACGAGTACACCGGTTGGGTGGTGGTGACGCTGCCGGCATGGCACGGCTGTAAGCCGCTGCCGAAATCTCCCAGCGTTTCGAAGTAGAAGTACTGCCCGCCGTTGTCGGCGGTCGCCAAGTTCCCGGCCACGTCGCGCGAGCGAACCTCGTAGTAGTACGCGGTGCACTCCTGCAGGCCGGTCAACGTCACCGAGTGCGAAGTCGTTTCCGCGGCGCCGGGTGTGGAGGTGCTTGGAGGCACAGTGGCGCCCCACACGACCGATCCATCGGCACTCTCGCTGGTGGTCCAGACGATCGTTGCCTGCGTGCCGGTGATCGCGGTGGCGCCCACGCCGTTGATCAACGGCGCGACGCAGTCAAGCTGCGCGCTAGCCTGATAGGTGGCATTGGCGTTTCCGGCGCAATCGAGCGCATCGACATACTGCGCGCGCACTGTTTCGCCGCCAACCGCGGTGAGCAGGCCATCGCCGCCGACCGGAGACGAGGAAGTGAGTGTGATGGTTCCGGTGAACAGCTTCGAGTTGACGCTTCGTTCGGTGAGAGTGATCGATTCACCGGCCGGCTCGCTGCCGCTGGTGACGGTCAACTGAAA
>CAZAHQ010000035.1:0-14505 GCA_964484415.1 uncultured Acidobacteriota bacterium
AGCCGCGTTAATGGTGTGTGTTCCTGGTTCAACCGGTTTGATCGGCGGATGCTCACCAAAATTCAACTGAGGTTTTTCGACGACGATCTTGAGGTAGTAGAGCGCCTTGGACTGAGAGCCCATCAGGTAGCGCTGAATCGACTCGCGATCCTGCGTCGGGGGAGTTGGCTTTATCTCGCGGGCGCTTGCCACCAAGCCGGCGACGGTGAGCATTGCCGAGGCAACCAGGCACCAACGACTGAACGTTCGCGTGGACATCGAACCTCCTCGTCCCATCTCGGACCAACGGCGCCTTCGGGACCATAGGGTTTGTAGGCCAGACAAGACCAAACCGTCAACCGGCCCCATGTAAAAAGCTCGTGCCCTAGACCGCAAGTGCCGCCGCCAGCTCCCGAAGATCGGCGAATACCGGAGCGGTGGAACAGGCTTCCAGATCGCGTCGCTCTGCACTCCCGGTCGCGACCAGTGCATATGCCAGGCCGGCACGCGTGGCCGACTCGACGTCGAGCGGCATGTCTCCGACATAGAGTGTGTCGTCGGGACGGACCCCCAACTCACGACACGCGCGCAACAGCATTGGCGGCTCTGGCTTGGGAGGTAAATTCGGTTCGGGGCCGAGCACCACCTGCACGGCCTGTTCGAGTCCGAGCTTGTCGACAATTGGGCGTCCGAAGCGCGCTGGCTTGTTGGACGCGACCGCGAGTCGGATACCTCTTTGTGCGAGCGCCTGCAGGACGTCCGGGACTCCTGCGAGCGGCTTCGTTCCCGTCAAGAACACGGTTGCGTACGTGGCGCGAAAAAGGTCGACGCCGGCTGCGACGCGATCGGGTCCCAGATGATCCTCGACAAGGCTCTCGAGTCCACGTCCAACCTCTCGTTTCACCTGCTGCACAGTGACTGGTTCGAGACCGAAGGCGGCACGCGCTGCATTGAGCGAGGTCGTGATCGGTGCGTAGCTGTCGCAAAGGGTTCCGTCGAGGTCGAACACGATGGCACGCGGAATGGAGAGCATCCGGGATGCTATCATGCCGCTCTATTTCGCCCGATTTGCCACAGTTTGCTGACCACTTGCACTCGTTGGGATGGTGTCATGCACAAGAAGGTAGCCGTTGCTGTACTCGGTGGAACCGGCCTCGTAGGACAGCGACTCATTCATCTCTTGGCCGACCATCCGTGGTTCGAACTGATAGAGATCGGAGCTTCCGAACGGAGCAGCGGCAAGGCCTATCGCGATGCCGTGGCGTGGAAACTCCCGACGCCGATACCGGAAGCGGCGGCGCGCTTGCTGGTCAAGCGTGTCGATCCAACGGAAGTCAGCGCCCCCGTCGTTTTTTCCGCGCTCGATGGCGCGGTGGCGGATGAGGTAGAGGTTCCTTTTGCCAAAGCTGGGCGTGCTGTGATCAGCAACGCGCGCTCGCATCGCATGGACCCCGACGTGCCGTTGCTGGTACCCGAGGTCAACCCGTCGCACCTAAGAGTCCTCGCGGCGCAACGCGAACGGCTTGGGGGTGGCGGGTTGATCGTGACCAACCCCAACTGTTCGGTGATAGGACTGTGCTTGGCGCTGGCGCCATTGGTGCGCGAACGACGGATGCCCCAGTTGGTCGTGACGACGTTGCAAGCCGCATCAGGCGCCGGCTATCCGGGTGTGCCCGCATTGGATCTGATCGACAACGTGATTCCATACATCGGCGGCGAAGAAGAAAAACTCGAGATCGAGCCGCAGAAGATCTTCGGCACGATTCAGGGTGGCCGGATCGTGTCCTCGGAGACGGCTGTATCGGCGCACGTTCACAGGGTCCCTGTGAGCGACGGTCACACGCTGGCAGTCAGCGTGGCGTTCGATCCACCGATCAGTCCGGCGCAGGCCGGCGACGCGATGCGTGCGTTCCAGGCTGAGCCGCAACGGCGAGCGCTTCCCTCGGCTCCCGACCCCGCGATCGTGGTGCTCAGCGATCTCGACCGCCCGCAACCGAGGCTTGACCGGATGGCGGGCGGAGGGATGGCGGTCGTCGTAAGCAAGGTGCGCGCCTGCCCGGTCCTGGGTCTGAAGTTCGAGGTCTTGAGTCACAACACGGTGCGAGGAGCAGCGGGAGGCACGCTGCTGATCGCTGAAATGCTGCAAGCCGAGGGCCTTCTTTCGTGATCGTCATGAAATTCGGCGGCACCTCGGTTCAGGATGCGGAGCGGATCGGTAACGTCGCGCGCATCGCGGTAGCGCGTCGTGAGGAACGACCTGTCATCGTCACCTCGGCGATGTCGGGAGTGACCAACGAACTGGTGCGCTTGGCGGATATGGCTCGGCGCGGCGACCGATCGTTCCTCGACGATGGCATCGATCCTCTGCAGCGACGGCACCTGGCGGTAGCGGAGCAACTGGCACCCCACGACTCGACGCTGCGTGAGATCTTGGAATTGCAACTCCGCGAACTGCGCGTCTTATTGCGTGGGATCTGTTTGACGGCGCGCGCCACACCGCAAGCCTTGGATGCTCTGCTCGGGTGCGGCGAGTTGCTGGCGCAAGAACTCGTGGTCGCCGCGATTCGAGTGCTCGGTGGTCAGGCCGTTGCTGTCGATGCGCGCGAGGTCGTGGTCACCGACGATTCATTCGGTGCGGCGCGCCCTGATCTGCCGAGAACGGCACGGCGATGTCGTGATCGCGTCGTTCCATGGATCGAGCAAGGCGTGATCCCGGTGTTGGGCGGTTACGTCGGCGCGACACCCGATGGAGTGCCGACCACACTCGGGCGCGGCGGATCCGATCTGAGCGCCTCTGTGCTGGGGTTGGGGCTGTCCGCGACGGCGATCAAGATTTGGACCGATGTCGATGGGCTGATGAGCGCCGATCCACGCGTCGAACCAAACGCGCGCCTGCTCTCGCATGTGAGTTTCTTGGAAGCGGCAGAACTCGCTGGCTTTGGAGCCAAGGTTCTGCATCCAGCCTCGATCGATCCGGCAGTCCGTGCCGGGATTCCGGTCCGAGTTTGCAACAGCTTGTTTCCAGATCGCCCCGGCACATGGATCGACGCCGAGGGCTCCGCCGTCGCTCATGGTACCCGCGCGGTCGTTTCGCGCAGCGGAGTATCGCTGCTGTCGCTGATCGCACCGGGCGCGACGCGTAATCCAGAGTTCCTGATCACGCTGTTGCGCGATGAGGTGCCGTCCGAACTCGGCGTGCTCGCCGTTGTTCCCGGCCCCGTTGGTGTCGACTTTCTGATCGCCAACGGACCAGAGCTGACGCTGGCGGAGGACAGACTCGCCAAGCATGGACGACTCGAATGCCGATGCGGCCTCGGTATGGTTGCCGTGATCGGTGAAGGAATCGGTGCCGACGCAAAAACCTGGATTCGAGTCGCCACGGTGGCGGCGCCATGGTCTCCGTTGCGTATCGCCACCGGGCCGCGCGGTGCCTCGCTGCATCTGGTGTGTGATGAGGCGGCGCTTTCCGAGCTGGTGCGTGCGCTCCACCAGAGTTTGGTGCAGACCGATGTGCCGGCCAACAGCCAGAGCCGTCCGTGAGCGCCGCGACCCGTTTGCGTTTGGCTGCGATCGGCTACGGGCGCATGGGGCGTGCGGTTGCCGCTGCAGCGCTCGAGCGCGGGCACGACGTGGCTGCGATTGTTTCGCCGCATGCGGTTGAGGCAACGCATCGAAGTCTCGACTCATTGGCGCCCGGTACGATCGATGTTGCGATCGAGTTCACCCACGGGTCGGTTGCGGAAACAGTGGTTGCTCAACTGCTCGAGCGAAACCTCGCCACGGTCAGCGGCGCAACGGGGTGGAATGAAGGCGTGGAACGAATGCGAGCGGTCGCCGCACAACAGCGGGTCGGATTTCTGTGGGCTCCGAATTTTTCGCTTGGCGTGGCGGTTACGGCCGAGTTGACGGCCCGGGCAGCGGCGGCACTCGGTGCGCTAGGCGGGTGGTCTCCGTATGTCGTCGAGGAACATCACCAGGCCAAACGCGACGCGCCAAGCGGCACGGCTCGACTGCTCGCCGAACGAATCGTAAGCGAAATGCCCGGCAAAACAGGCTATGGGATCGCTCCCGCCGATGCACCGCTCCCGCGCGAACTGGTCCCGGTCGCCTGGGTGCGAGCCGGGGCGATCCCAGGCACGCATCGCATCGGATTCGATTCCGATTTCGAGACACTCGAGATCGTTCACAGAGTTCGCGATCGCGCGACCTTCGCCGACGGCGCGGTGCGTGCGGCCGAATGGCTGGTATCGCAGCGAGCTCCCGTGACGCTACAGCAGTTCGTGGCGTCTGTTTGGGATTCCGCCAAGGAGAGCGACTGATGGCAACGCTGGCACTCCGTGGAGTATTCACGGCTCTGGTGACCCCGTTCACCGAAAGCGGCTCGATCGATGAATCGGCATTTCATCGGTTGCTCGAGCGCCAAATCGCGTTGGGTGTACACGGCGTCGTTCCGGTGGGGACCACCGGAGAGACGCCCGCGCTCGACGACGCCGAGTGGGAGCGGGTGATCGAGTGGACGGTGAAAGGTGCAAAGGGTCGCGTTCCGATCGTCGTTGGGACCGGCACGAACAACACGGCTCAATCGATCGCGCGCACCCGGCGCGCCCAACAACTTGGCGCCGACGCGGCTTTGGTGGTCACGCCGTACTACAACAAACCGAATCCCGAGGGACTCACCGCGCACTTTCATGCGATCGCCGACGAAGGCGGCTTGCCGATCGTGTTCTACAACGTGCCGGGTCGCACCGGCCTGAACGTGCCGCCGGAACTGATCCTGCGCATTGCACAACACCCGCGCATCGCGGCGGTCAAAGAGGCCTCCGGCAATTTGGGACAAGCGCAGAGCCTGATCGAGCAGCGACGCGAGCCGCTCGCCGTGCTCTCGGGCGAGGACGAGTTGACCTGTGCCATGACGTTGATGGGTGGGGACGGTGTGATCTCGGTGGTCAGCAATGTCGATCCCGCCGGCACCGTACGAATCGTCGAGGCGGCCCTTGCCGGCGATTGCGCAACAGCCCGTCGCGAACACTACCGGCAGCAGTCGCTGATTCGCTCGTTGTTCTGCGAGACCAATCCGGTGCCCGCGAAGTCGGCCCTGTCGCTGCTCGGATTGTGCCGCGATGCCGTTCGCTCGCCGTTGGCGCGGGCGAGCGAGAGCACACGTTTGCGACTGCAACGCGATCTGGCAGCACTGGGACTGCGCGAATGACTTCTCTGCGCGCGACCGTGGAGCGGTTGGCGCAGGAGGGATCGGCCGCCGATCCGAGGCTCGCTCGTGAGACCGCGATCGAGTTGTTGAAAGCGCTCGAAAAGGGGCAGCTGCGAGCGGCCGAACCGGATGGCGATCGATGGCGCGTCAACGCGTGGGTCAAACAGGGAATACTGCTTGCATTCCGATTTGGAGCGGTGGTCGATCTGCCATCGGCCGGCCCGCTGACGTTCCGTGACAAGGATCTGCTCGCGCCGCTATCGATCGATGCAATGCCCGGTGTCCGAATTGTTGGCGGCGGTAGTTCGGTGCGGCGCGGCGCTTTCGTAGCGGACGGGGCGATCCTGATGCCTCCGTGCTTTGTCAACGTCGGTGCCTTCGTCGGTGCCGGTTCGATGATCGACTCGCATGCGTTGGTGGGATCGTGCGCGCAGGTGGGTGCCGGCGTGCACCTGTCGGCCGGAGCGCAGGTGGGAGGTGTGCTCGAACCGCCCGGCGCGTTACCGGTCGTGATCGAAGACGGCGTGTTCGTGGGGGCGCTCTCGGCCGTGCTCGAAGGTGTGCAGGTACGGCGCGAGGCTGTGCTCGGGGCGGGTGTGGTGTTAACCCGCACCACGCCGGTGTATGACCTCGGCATTCGTCAAGTGCTGCGGCCGGGGCCGGACGGCACACTCCAGATTCCCGAGCGCGCCGTTGTAATCGCAGGCAGCCGTCCGCTCACCGATGAGTGGGCACGTCAACAAGGCCTTGGCGGTTACGCCGCACTGATCGTGAAGCGCCGCGATGCCGGCACCGACGCCCGCGCTGCGCTGGAGGAGTTACTACGATGAGCCCCCGCATTGCAGCTCGCGTCGAAGATTTCCGCCGCACCTTGATTCGCGAGATCTTCGAGTCGGCCCCCAAGGACTCGTTCAATCTTGGGTTGGGCCAACCCGACTTCGACCCCCCAGCCGTGTTTTGCCAGGCACTCGCCAAGGCTGCATCGATGCCCGACTCCGGTTACGGGCCAACGGCGGGCGATCGCGTGCTACGCGAGCGCGTCGCGCACTCGTATCACGGCTTCGTTGCAGGACCGGATGATGTCTTGATCACCCTCGGCTGTCAGAACGCCACGTTTACCGCATTGGGCTGCTTGCTCGATCCGGGCGATGAATTGCTGGTACCCGACCCAGGATTTCCAGGTGCGGAACGGGCCGCCAAGTCGTGGGGGGCAACCCCTGTCTTCTATCCGTTGCGTGCGGAAAACCATTTCCGGATCGATGTCGACGAGTTGATGTCTTTGGTCGGTCCGCGCACGCGCGGGATTCTTCTGATCACACCCAGCAACCCTACTGGCGTGGTGGAGCCATCGTCGACGATCGATCGGTTGATCGAGGAAACGGCGCGGCGCGGCATCGCCTTGATCGTCGACGAGATCTACAAAGAACTGTGCTACACGAGCGATGGACCGGCCCCTGGAGTGCCCGCCGTTGCACACCCGCACGTGATCGTTTGTGGCGGCTTGTCGAAATCGGTGGCGTTGACCGGCTGGCGTATCGGGTGGGCGGTCTGCAGCGATCCTGTCTTCATCGACAAGATGACGGCGCTCCATCAGACGGTATTGACTTGTCCCTCGACACCGATCCAGCGCGCCTGCCGGATTGCGTTCGAGCCCGAAGGGATACAAGCCGCGCAAGAACTCAAGGCGGCGTTCCGGCGCCGTCGCGATCTGGTGGCCTCGATCCTCACAGCGTCCTCAGCACGCTACGCACCACTCGACGGCGCGTTCTACGCGTGGGTCGATGCATCGGCCGCGGGCGGCGGAAAGCGGTTCGCGAAGGCGCTTTTGGATGAAGAGAAGATCGTGCTGATTCCCGGTGAGGGATTTGGTCAATCGGCACCGGATTGGTTCCGCATCAGCTACTGTCAGCCCGAAGAAAAACTGGGACCGGCGCTACGGGTGATCGCCGATCGACTCAACGTCCCGGTTCGCTGAAACGGCTCGTTTCCTCAGGAAGCTGAGGGCTATTTGTGGCGACGCTTCTTCTTCTCGCCGGTGTCATCCGGCAACGGCGTCGCGAACAGTGGCTCGACGGGAGGCGGTGGAAGCGGCGCATATCGACCGGACTGAAGTTGGGCGATCGCCTTCGTGACCGACTCGACGCGTGAGGGGTCCTCTGACGTCTCGAGCCAGCGCGTGAGCAGGGGGATGTCGGCGCGCGTGGCGACGAGCAGCAAGCCGTCGAGTGCGCTGCGTCGCTCGTTGATATCGGAGGATTCCAACTGCACACGCAGCATCGGGAGTGTCACGCGTGCGAGTCGAGCTACCGTTGCGAGTGCCGACAGCCGCACGCGAACGTCGGTACTCTGGAGTTGTCGGATCGACCAGCGAGCACCCGACTCGTCGTTCGCCAGCGCGATGGCACGGAGCGCCGCGACCGTCAACTCGGGATCGGCAATCGCCGCGTCGATCGCTTGATTGGCGATCCCTTCCATGACATTCGTCGCGGCGATCGTCGCAGCGGTGCGGTGGATCACAGGGTCAGGGTCAGAGAGCGACTGCCCCACAAGATCGATCAGCGCCGGGTCGGAACCCCTGGTCAACGGCTGCCACCGTCGTTGCATCAACGAAATCGCGAGCCGGCGAACCGGGAGCGGGCCGTTCTTGAACTCGCGAATCAAGGAGCCCACGCCGCTGATGCACTCCGCTTCAAGATCTGCTTCGGCGTAGGCCTGAAGCTCGCCGCCGGGGCGCTCGTACCACACGATCTGAATCAACTTGTCAACGCGAGCGGCGCCCGATCCAACACCCTGCATCCGCCGATTGAACTCGACGGCGGTCTTGTCGGAGATGGGCGGTGCCTCAGCAACAGCAAGAGTAGAGACCAACATCAGAGGTGTCACGAAGAGCGCGCGCAGTCGGCCCATCGATCCGTTCGCCTATCGTCCGAAGCGGTCGAGAAACGCCCCGAGACCGGGGTTGGACTCTGCTTGAGCACCGGTGCGACTGATGACGGCCTGTGCGATCTGTCGATACGCTTGACCTGCCGGGCTTTCAGGGCGCTCGATCACGACCGGGACGCCCCGATCCGATTCCGAAACCACGGCAGGATCGATCGGAATGCGACCGAGCAGCGGCACCTCGTGCGCCTGAGCCTCTCGCGCGCCGCCCCCCGCGCCGAAGATCTCGGTTGTGTGCTGACAGTGTTCGCACACGAAATACGACATGTTCTCGACGATGCCGAGGATCGGTACGCCGACTTTCTGGAACATCGCGATCGCCTTGACCGCGTCGATCAGTGCCAACTCGTTGGGTGTGGTCACCACCACGACCCCGCTCAACTGGAGCGTCTGCGAGATCGTCAGTTGTGCGTCCCCCGTGCCGGGCGGGAAATCGATGATCAGGTCGTCGAGTTCGCCCCAGGCAACCTCACCCAACAATTGCTTGATGAAGTTCCCCACGATCGGCCCGCGCCAGATCACCGCGTTGCCTCGTTCGGTGAAGAACCCCATCGACATCACACGCACGCCGAACGCCTCCAACGGTACGGGTCGGCCATCGGCGTCGGCACGCTCGGGGCGGCGCCCCTCCAGCCCGAACATCAAAGGTGCCGACGGGCCGTGAACGTCGGCGTCGAGGAAGCCGACGCGACGTCCTTGCTGAGCCAGACAAACGGCGAGGTTCACCGCCACCGTGCTCTTTCCAACGCCCCCTTTGCCCGATGCCACACCGATGATTCGAGCGGCGAGCGGCGCCGCCTCGGCCGGTTCGGAAGGGACCGCCGGTTTGCCGGCCACGGGAAGCCGAGCGGGTGTCGGCCCCACGAATCGAACCGTGGTCGATCCGACATTTGGCACGGTTGCAACCGCCGCTTTGACCCGGTCTTCGAGCGCCCGCATCACCATCGGTTCGCGACTCTGCACGACCAATTCCACAACGACGGAACCGCCGTCGATTAGGAGTTGCCGGACGACCCCCAGGGAAACGATGTCGCGCGAGAAGCCAGGGAATGGAACCGACCTCAACGCCTCGCGAATCACCTCGGTTGAGACACTACTCACGTTCGATCCTCGCTCCGCGTGGCTGCGGAAGGCGGGATTATAGAGGCGCGAGCCCGGACAAGCCCGTTCTCGGAAGCATCGCAGCGGCTCGTGCTAGCATTCCGCGATCGTCTCGGTGAGACCGAAGCCGACGCCGTCGGCCGGAGGACGGTATCGATGAATGTCCGAGCAATCGGTAAGTTCTACGACCGTTATGCGTCGGTATATGACTTGGTATTCGATGAAGTGTTTCGGCCCGGCCGCTTGGAGTCGATCCGAGCCATGAAACTCAACCCGGGTGATCGCGTGCTGGAGGTCGGCATCGGAACCGGGCTGAATCTGCCGTTGTATCCGCCTGGGGTGCGTACCGTAGGAATCGATCTCTCCGGGCCAATGCTGCGTGAGGCTCGAGATCGGCTGCACAAAAACCCCGCGGGTCGTCCCGCGGAGGTCTCGCTGATTCGCATGGACGCGACACATCTCGCGTTTCCCGACAACACATTCCATCACGTCTACGCGCCGTACGTTGTCTCGGTCGTTCCGCATCCTCGTCGAGTCGTTGCCGAGATGGCGCGTGTCTGCAAGCCGGGCGGCACGGTGATCGTGCTGAATCACTTCGGAAGTCGTCACCCAGTGGGCCGATGGGTCGAAAAGCGTCTCTCTCCGCTCACCCACCGCGTCGGTTTTCGGCTCGACCTTCCTGTCGATTCCGTGCTCGGCCTGCCTGAACTGTCGGTCGAGGATCATCGACGGGTCAACATGCTGAAGCTCTGGCGGCTGATCGTGTTCCGCAAGGCCGATCGGCCGAGGAACGGGACCCTCGCGCGGGCGATCTAGTCACCTGGCGCGACCCGTTGTCGAGCGCCGCGCTCGATTAGTGGTCGGCGGGGGTTGTCGCAACGACGCGCGCGAACTGCGAATCGATCGACTGCGCCGTTTGAGCGTTGCGCTGCGCGATCTCGGTGCGCAGGATCTGCGATCGTAACTGCCGCACCTCTTCGTCTTTTTCAGCGACGGTCAACTCGGCTTGACGCTGTCGCGCCTTCAACTCGCCAATCTCGCGCGCATGCCGATCGCGGATTCGCGACAACTCGGCGGTCGCTTCTTCTGCCTCACGGGCGCGACGCTCAGCCTCCTGCCGCAGCTCGTACAATTGTTGACCACTGACCCGCAACATTCCGTACTGCACCAGCAACTGCTCATGCTTCATCATCAATTCGCGATACATCAGTCCCGGGACGGCATCCGCACCGAGCGTCGCGGTCACCGGCAGGCCGGAGTGCGCGGTCGAGCTCGAAGTAACCTCGAGGCCGGCATCGATCCCTTCCAGGAGACGCGCAGCGCCGAGATCGTCCTCGGTTACGACGTATTCGGGCCCGTATCGCCCTGGGATCAAGCGGGCGCGAAGACGCCCCGACTTGATGTACCGGCGAAGAGTCGTGGCCGATAACCCGGTGTGCTCTGCCGCTTGACGCAATGTCATCAAGGGATGGTCGGCCCCTTGCGTTGTGCCAATCACTCGCTTGCCCCTTTCGATGCGTGCCCGTCCGCGCTGTGCGCGCGGCGCTTAGTTACCACACACGTGCGGGAGTGTTCAACCCTGGTGCGCTCATTTCGCGCGGGGGAGTCGATCTCACAGGTTGCGTTCGGCGTCCCTGCGACGGTCCAGGACCGAGGGGACCGGTTCGTGGAACGCCTTGGGGTAGATCGATCCGATGTCGCGCTTGCCATCGTTGGCAACACCTCCCGCCGCTTCGAACCGCTTGGCCATCGGTCCTGCCGCGCACAACGTTTCCACCTCCTCTGCCGGTTGTTTCTCGCGGCAGGGTACGCGAATAGACCACCCTTCAGTGAGGCAGGAGGTGCCATCGAGGGGATCGACGGTAACCACGAAGTCCGAGGCACCGTGCGTGGTTGGCAATCGGCTTGCGACGGCAAACTCATTCCAATAGAGAACGCCCGCCAGCTCCTCACGGGCCAAGATCCCCATCAAGCTGTCGCAGCAGAATCGATCGAGTTGAAACACCACCTCGCCCTGGACATTCCGTTTGCCCGCAGGGCCGATCAGATTCCTTTAGCCCTGCGCGGGTTGAGCGCGTCGCAGTAAGCCCCTATTCTGCCGCGTCCGCCGCGAGGGAAGCATGACTGAGCATCAGGAATCATCCGTCGAGAAGCACTGGGCCGACCGCGCTGCCGAAGATGTCATGGAGCGTGGCGTGCCGAAGCCTGTCGTTTGCACCGGCATCTCGCCATCCGGCCAATTTCATATCGGCCACCTGCGCGAGATCCTCACCGGCGACGCGCTGACGCGTGCCTTGCGCGACAAGGGTGTGCCGGCTCGGCTGGTATTCGTCGTCGACAACCTCGATCCGCTGCGCAAGGTGTATCCGTTCCTCGATTCGAGCGTGTACGAGCCGCGCATCGGGCACTCGTTGTGCGAACTCCCTGCGCCCGACGGCCACGGAACCTACGACGACTATTTCCTGCAACCGTTCCTCGGAGCGCTGAAACTGTTGCGCGTCGACGTCGAGATCGTGCCGGCCAACGAGTTGTATGCCTCGGGGAAGATGGATGACGTGATCTTCACGGCGCTGGAAGGCTCGGCCACGTTGGCGCGATTACTCCAAGAGGTGACCGGGGCCGAGGAGAAGCCGGGTTGGTCGCCGTGGAATCCTCGTTGCGTGAACTGTCGTCGGCTAGACAAGAGTCAGGTTCTCTCCTGGGACAGAGCGGCAGGGTGCATCACCTCGCATTGCTCCGCCTGCGGGACCGACACGACCCAGCCGGCACGGACTGGCGGCAAGCTGACCTGGCGTGTCGACTGGCCCGCGCGCTGGAAGGCGCTGAGCGTCAACGCCGAGCCGTTCGGCAAGGACCACGCCTCTCGAGGCGGCAGCTACGACACCGGTGTCGCCTTCTGCCGGCATCTGTTCGCGTGTGAGCCGCCCTACCCGTTGGTCTACGAGTGGATTGCGCTCAAGGGGCAAGGCGACATGTCCTCGAGCAAGGGTAATGTGCTCTCGGCGGCAGACCTCTTGACCATGGTCCCGCCCGAAGTCGTGCGTTACCTGGTGATGAAGACGCGACCCGGAAGAGGGATCAACTTCGATCCAGGATTGCCACTTCTGAAGATGGTCGATGAGGTCGACGACGCCTCGGCGGCCGAACGCGATGATCGCGCGTTGGCGTTGTCGCGCGCCGCTGGATTCAAGCCGGTAGGTGTGCCGTTCAAGCACTTGGTCCTGGTGGCGCAGATCGCACAGTTCAACGTGCCAAGAACGCTCGCGATTCTGACCCAGAATGGCTACGAGTCGCTCGATCCAGAGGCGGTGGCACAGCGGGTCCAGATGGCGCGTGTCTGGATCGAACGCTTCGCACCCGACGAACAACGAGTCGAGGTCTCGCGCGAGATTCCCGACGCTGCGCGCGCGCTTTCCGCCGAGCACAAGCAGTTTCTCGGCACGTTCGCCGCTGCGATCCGCGATTTGACCGACGGCGACGCGATCCACAACGCGGTGTTCGCGTGTGCTCAGACCGACGATGGGATCGGATCGAAGCGAGCCTTCGAGGCGATCTACAAAGCGCTGCTCGGCAGAGAGCGCGGACCGCGTGCCGGCGCCTTCATCGCGTTTCTCGGACCGGGGTGGGTTGCGGATCGGTTCGACGCCGTAAGCCGCAGCTAGCGCATGTCACTCCCGCCTGCCGGGTTTCATCTGGTTGCCGACTGGGAGCCGGCAGGAGATCAGCCGGCGGCGATCGCGCAACTGGTCGATGGTTTGCGCAACGGCCGCCGCGATCAGGTGCTGTTGGGTGTCACTGGATCGGGTAAGACCTTCACGATCGCGCAAACCTTGGCGCTGGTGCAGCGGCCCGCACTCGTGATCGCCCACAACAAGACTCTCGCGGCGCAACTGTATGGTGAATTCAAGCGCTTCTTCCCGGACAACGCGGTCGAGTACTTCGTGAGCTACTACGACTACTACCAGCCCGAGGCGTACATCCCGCAATCCGACACCTTCATCGAGAAAGACGCGCAGATCAACGAGGAGATCGATCGCCTACGCCATTCGGCGACGCGCTCGCTGTTCGAACGCCGCGACGTGATCATCGTGGCGTCGGTTTCGTGCATCTACGGTCTCGGGTCGCCCGACTCGTATCAAGGGATGTCATTGCTGCTGGAACCGGGGCCGGGGATGCCGCGCGACAAGCTGGTGCGACAACTGGTCGACATCCAGTACGAGAGAACCAGCGGAGATCTTCGACCTGGATCGTTTCGCGTGCTGGGCGACACGCTCGATGTCTGGCCCGCCTACGATGACATCGCCGTGCGGGTGGAGTACTTCGGGGACGAGATCGACCGCCTACGTTCGATCGATCCGTTGCGCGCGGTCACGATCAAACCACTCGAGTCGACGAACATCTATCCCAATTCACACTACGTCACGCCTGAGGGGCGGCTGAAGCGCGCCTTCGGTACGATCCGCGAGGAACTCGACCAACGGCTGAAGGAGCTTCACGAGCTGAACAAACTGCTCGAGGCGCAGCGCTTGGGTCAGCGCACGTTGTTCGACCTGGAGATGATGCAAGAGGTGGGGTACTGCCAAGGGATCGAGAACTACTCGCGGCATCTCACCGGGCGTGAGCCGGGGCAGCCGCCGCCGACGCTGATCGACTATCTCCCCAAAGACGCCTTGATGATCATCGACGAGTCGCATCAAACCGTTCCGCAACTCCGCGCGATGTACAACGGCGACATGTCGCGCAAGCAGACCTTGGTGGAGTGGGGTTTTCGCCTGCCGTCGGCGCGCGACAACCGGCCGCTGAAGTTCGCAGAGTTCGAGGCGCTCCGGCCGCAGACGATCTACGTCAGCGCCACCCCCGGCGACCACGAGTTGAGTCTGGCAGAAGGGCTCATCGCCGAGCAGGTCGTTCGCCCCACCGGGCTGTGCGATCCGCAAGTCTTGATCCGTCCCGTCGAGGGTCAGGTCGACGACCTGTTGGCGGAGGTGCGCCGCCGCGCGGCGATTGGCGAGCGGACACTCGTCACAACGCTGACCAAACGGATGGCGGAGGAGTTGAGCAGCTACTACAAGGACGTCGGGGTCAAGGTCGAGTACTTGCACTCCGATGTGCAGACGCTCGAACGGGTCAGGATCATTCGGGAACTGCGTCAAGGCGCGTTCGATGTCCTCGTCGGCGTCAATCTGTTGCGCGAAGGGCTCGACCTCCCCGAGGTCTCGCTGGTAGCGGTGCTCGACGCCGACAAGGAAGGGTTCCTGCGCTCGGCCACGTCGCTG
>CAZAHQ010000036.1:0-14087 GCA_964484415.1 uncultured Acidobacteriota bacterium
GATGATCACGCACTCCTCGATCATCGGACCGTATTTCAGGGTGTCGGGTTCGGGCGTGCGTCAGCTCGACAAAACGCTCGACCCCAAAGGAACACTCACGCGCTCCAATGCGACGACACTGTGCGGAACCGGAAGTTGCAGCGGGCCGCTAGGCCGCGAGTGTCACTGCGAAGGTGAGATCTACGGCCAGACCGGTTGGGATCTCGCCCAAGCACTGGTCGCCAAACATGGCCCGAACACGGGGTGGTGGGAGCATGAGCGAATCTTCTTCAATTCGCTGGCGCAGGCTGGGACCTACACCCCGAATCAAGCCGACAGCATCTACGACGCCTACCTCGCTGCCGACGATGACAACGGGAACTTGGCCGACGGCACTCCCAACGGCGCCGAGATCTTCAACGCGTTCAACACCCATGGCATTGCCGGTACCGCGCGCAGTAGCTCGGCCGGTTGCACGCGTCCGGCACAGCCGGTGGTGTCGTTGAGTCGCGCTTGCAATGGAATCACTGCCACCTGGAATAGCATTTCGGGTGCCTCGCAGTACAAGATCTCGCGTCGATTCGGCACCAGCGCGGCATTTCTGCCGGTCGCTACCGTGTCGACCACGAGCTATACGGACACCGAGGTCAGCGCCGATCTCACCTACGAGTACGTGGTGCAGGCGGTGTCGTCGGCGAATTGTCACTCGAAGCTCGAGAACGCTGTATCGATTGGCGGCCCGCAACGACCGGAGCCGGGAATCGTGACCGTGACGACGGATGACACGCCCGCAGGCAATCGCAGCGGGACCGTCGATCCGGGCGAAGCGATCGACGTCACGCTCACCCTCGAGAACGGCACGAACGTCCCGGTGTCGAGTCTGGTCGGGACCATCGCCACGACCACGCCTGGGATCTCGATCGATTTCCCGACACGCTCGTTCGCCGACTTAGCCGGCCACGGCATCACCACCAATGCGCAGCCGTTCCGATTCTCTATCGGCACTAGCGTTGCGTGCGGGACCGACATTCCGTTCACCTTTACGCTGACATCGAGCAGCGGTTGCACCATCGACACCCAGTACTTCACCGTGCACGTCGGCGTTCAGGAGGTCAAGAGCGCCAACAACTTCGACGCCGCCAACGGCTGGGCTTTGGACACGGTCGCAAGCACGACGACCGTGGGCTCTTGGGTGCGCGGGGTTCCGGATGCGACGACGTATCAACCCGGCGCCGACAGCGACGACACGGGGACGCAGTGCTGGTTCACCGGCACGAATTTCGGAGGGGAGGGGACCGACGACGTCGACAACGGCGAGACGGTGCTGCTCTCTCCTGTGTTCGACCTCACCACATACAACCGCCCGATCGTGAGTTACCAGCGCTGGTTCGCCAATCGCGATCTCGGCGAGGATGCTGGAGACTTCTTCCGCGTTGAGGTCAGCACCAACGGCGGCTCCACGTGGACAGCACTCGAGGTACTCGGAACCAATCAGAGTGCGGCCGCCTGGACCAAACGCTCGTTCGACTTGCGATCCTTGGTAACGGTTACCGCCAACATGCGCTTCCGCGTCCGCATCGCGGATGGAACGGCCACAGGCAACCTGATCGAAGGCGCATTCGACGATTTCAAGCTGAGTGATGAGACGTGCGACAACACGCCGCCCTGTTTCGTTCCACCTACTTTCGGTGGACTAGCCAGCGCGGCAGCGGGTCCCGATTGTGCGGAGTCGAGTTTGTCGTGGGGTACCGCCAGCTCCAACTGCCAGAACGCCTCGATTAGTTATCGGCTCTACCGCTCAACCGACCCTTCGTTTACACCGTCCGCTACCAATCGGATCGCGACCGGCTTGACCACACTCTCGCGACTCGACACGCTGCTCACGCCGGGGACGTCGTACTACTACATAGCGCGGGCCTTCGACTCGCGTAGCGGCGAAGACGGCAATCTGCTGCGGCGCGCCGTGATCGCGCCTTCCTCACCCGACACCAAAGCGCCGATCTATGCCGGCCTGGTGAGCGCCACGCCCGGCACCGGATGCGGAGAGACGGTGCTGACATGGACGAGCGCGCAGGAGACCTGCTCCACGCCGGTGGTCTACGAAGTGCATCGCAGCACCGATCCTGCGTTCGTTCCAAGCGCCGCAACATTGCTCGGCCGCACGACCGACACTTCGTTGATCGATGCGGCGCTGATACCCAAGACCAACTACACCTACCTCGTACGCGCCGTCGACAAAGCCGGGTTGAACGACGGCAATTCGGTCAAGCGCACGGTCAAGGCGACGGTGCTTGCCGAACAACTATCGCTGCAGGATTTCGAGACCGGCGCGAGCGGCTGGGCGCGAACTGGACTCAACGATGCCGTGACGGGACTGTGGGAACTCGGTGATCCGGCGCAGACCGACGCACAACCTGGCACCTGCCCCAGCGGCAACAACTGCTGGGCCACGGGGCTGGCTGGCCCGGGACTGGGTGACAACGACATCGACACCGGCACGACCACTCTGCTTTCGGCAGGCTTCAGCCTGTTGGGAGCCACCGACCCTGCGGTTCGCTACAAGCGCTACTACTCCAACAACACCGGAGCCGCGCCGGGCACCGACACCTGGACTGTCGAGATCAGCAATAACGACGGCGGCACCTGGAGCGTGGTCGAGAGCACCACCGCAAGCAACTCGAACAACATCTTCAGCGATATTGAATTCCCGTTGGGCGCTGTGACACCGACAGCGCAGATGCGAATGCGCTTCACAGCCTCGGATCTCGTCGACGGATCGGTGGTTGAAGCGGTCGTCGATGACTTTCGAACCGTCGATCTGTCCGGCGGTTGTGATGGCTGCAGCGCCGCGCCGCGGGTCAACTCGATCGTCGTCTCCAAACAGGCGACAGACGTCGTCATCGACTGGACCAACGACCCTGTCAGCGCCGGCCGCTACAAGGTCTATCGCTCGAGCACGCCGAACTTCTCCCCCTCGTCACTGCTCGGTACCACGGCCACGAAAAACTACCGCCATCTTTCGGGAACTTCCGACGGATCGTTCACCGCCTACCTCGTCTCCGCCGTCAACGCCTGTAGCCAGGAGGGTCCGATCAACTAGCAATTCGGGGACGGTCTACCTATTTCGCCCGCGCCGAAACGATCTTCGTCGGGTCGGGCGGCAGGACTCCACCACCTGCCGCCAACCCGCGTTGTGGTTGGCTCGGGTAAAGAGCCCGCGAGGAGGTGTTGGTAGTCTGCCGGGATCAGGTAAGCCGGACTGAGCCGCGCGCGGTATCTCGTGGACACGTTTTACGCTTTGGCGTGACCCAGCTGCCGCTCAACCTCGTCGACCAGATGCGACGCGAACGGCATGGCGGCGGTGAACGCCGGTGAGATGGCATTCAGCACGTGCAGCGAGTGTCGATCAGCCTCGACGACAAAGTCCATCACAAGTCGACGCCGAACATGATCGTAGAGTTGAGCGCGGATTCCTGCGGGACCCCAGCGGCGGAAGCGATGCAAGGCGACAGACTGCACCAACTCGCCGGCGCGCGTGGCCAGGAATCGCTTGCTGTACTTTCGGACCTCTTCCCACGCCAGTTGTCGGAAGCCGATCTCGTTGGCAACGAACAGCCGCAGCTGATCGCGCAGGATCGATACGAATTCGCCCGGTATGAACCCGCTGAGTCCTTTGTACTGCTCACGCCACAGCGCCGGAATTGCGGTCGGACCGATCTTGGCCAGGCCGTCGACGGTCACCGTGAAGTGGACGCCGAGGAACGTCTTTTTCAGATCAGGTACCGGATAGACGTGAACTCGCAGCGGTGACCAGTCGGCGTCGCCGTAGAGATAAATCCCCTTGAATGGGAGGATTCGGTAGTCACGACCAAACCCGAAGTCATGCGCAATGCGATCGGCCTGCAGCCCTGCCGCGTTGATCACGAACCCACTTTCGATCCACTGACCGCCCGCGCGAATGCGACGACCGTCACGCTGGCCGTAAGGCGCGTCGAGCCGTAACTCGACGCCCTTGCGTTTCACCGCTTCTACCAGCGCCCGCATGCACTCCCGAGGGTCGACGGTAGCCGTACTCGGTGACCATAGCGCGCGATCGACCGTCTTCGCGCAGGGGTCGATTTCCCGCGCCTCTTGCGCGTCGATCAGCTGCGTCTGGACCCCGTTCGCATCGCCGCGACGCTTCAGCTCGTCAAGCCCCGCGAGTTCTTGTTCTGATCGGGCGACCACGAGCTTGCCGCACTCACGCAGCCTCAAGCCGTTGCTCCGCGCGAAGTCCTTCCAGCGTTGGTTGCCCAATCGTGTGAAGCGGGCCTTCATGGAGTCGGCTGTGTAATAAAACCCCGCATGAAGCACGCCGCTGTTACGGCCGCTCCCATGCATCGCCACCTGGGGTTCCTTGTCGACGATCGTGATCTTCGAGCCCGGGAACCGCTCCGCCAGTTCCCAGGCGGTCGAGAGGCCGACCACGCCGGCTCCTAGAATCGTGAAATCGCTGGTCGCCACCCTGCCTCCGAGATCCGTTGACTCCTCGCCAATCTAGTGTGAGTGGGGTCGCCGAGGGGGTATGACCGGCTCCCATTTCTGGCCCACAGCACGAAATTGAAATCGGTCCAGGAGCGTCCGGGTCTGAGCGGTGTTCGCCGAAAGGACCGTGACGAGCCGACAATCCTGTAACTAATTGAGACTTGAGATTGACCTATTGAAAACTCGGCGGATACTTCCCTCACTTGGCCGGGAGTCGTCTATCGACTCCGTCCGAGAGGGGCAACGGGGAATTGCCGGGTGCACTGCATCCGATGTGGTATCGGGAAGGGGTAGCCGCCGATGATCCGACGCCTTCGGGGACCGCGAGTCCTCCGCGCTGGCTTGTCTGCACAGCTGCCCCCCTGCCACATGTCCCCTGAGCCGTACGGTGGAGTGTTGCGCCGAAGCTGCTATTTGGCGGGGGGCGGTTGGGATCATGGTGACTGAGTCAGGCAGTGTTCTGATCATCGGGCAAGGGCGTTCAGCAGAACTTTGCTCCTCCACACTGATCTCGCGTGGCGCGGGGCGATTCCGCTTGAGCGGCGTGGTCACCCCCCTCCAGGTGCAAGAGTTGCTACGTCCACTCGACGCGCCGCATTCAAAGGGCAAATTCCGGAAGGTACCGGAGCGCTGGGTCGTCGCACTGGATGATCGCCGCGCCGGCTTGCCGCTCGAGTCGCTGCTCCAAGCGCGCTTCCGCGGCGTGAAGATCCAGAACGCCTCCCAGTTTCTGGAGGACCTCACCGGTCAGGTTCCGGTCAAGCAGACGCGACCGGGTGATCTGGTCTTCTCCAATGGCTTCGCATTCTCTCCGGCTTGGATGCTCTTGAAGACCGTCTGGGAATGGTGCGTGGCGGTATTGCTGGTGGTCATGGTCGCACCGCTGCTGCTCGCCGCGGCACTGGCGATCAAGCTCGATGATCGCGGTCCGATATTCTTCCGCCAGACACGGGTGGGGCGATTCGGCCGCCTTTTCAACGTCATCAAGTTACGCACCATGCGGCAGAACGCAGAAGCAGCCGGCCCGCAGTTTGCTGCGCTCGACGATCCGCGCGTCACGCGCGTCGGGAAATTCCTCCGTCAGACGCGCATCGACGAGCTGCCGCAACTCTTCAATATCCTGCGGGGCGAAATGGCGCTCGTTGGCCCCCGTCCGGAGCGGCCGGAGTTCGTCGAGCAGTACTCCAAGGAGATCGAGTTCTTCGACCTGAGGCTTTCGGTTCGTCCTGGCATCACTGGCTGGGCGCAGGTCAACGAGGGTTACACCAGCGATAGTGACGGTGCCATCGAGAAGTTGAGTTTCGACATGTACTACCTCAAGCACATGAATCCGCTGTTCGATCTTCGAATCGTGTTGGACACGGTCGCAACGGTCGTCAAGTGCGAAGGGGTCTAAACATGACACTTCGGATCACTGAGGTGTTCCATACCAGATTCACAAGGAGAGGTCTGCGATGCCCGATCGAGAGACCACAACAGAGATGTTGGAAGAGGAAAAGCAGCCAAGACAGACCGCGCTAGCGGCGCCTGCGGTGCTGACGATCGACCTGGAGGACTACTACCAGGTCAGCGCCTTCAATGGCACTGTCAGGCCGGAGGACTGGGCTTGGTACCCGTCTCGCGTCGAACGCAATGTCGAGCGATTACTCGACATGCTCGATGAATACAGCGTCAAAGCGACCTGGTTCACGCTGGGTTGGGAGGCGTCGCGGCGCGGCTCCATGGTGCGCAAGGTCGTGGAGCGCGGCCACGAGGTCGCTTGTCACTCGTATTGGCATCGCGAAGTCTGGCGATTGGCCCCCGACGAGTTCGCCAAAGACACGCGCGACGCAAAGCAGGCGGTCGAAGACGCCGCCGGCGTTGCCGTCACCGGCTATCGCGCGCCTTCTTTCTCGATTCGCAACGACTCGCTGTGGGCGTTGTCCGTGTTGGCCGAGGCTGGGTTCACTTACGACTCCAGCATTTTTCCCGTCTATCACCCCAACTACGGGATCCCCAAGGCTCCTCATCGCCCCTACGTCATCGAGACGCGGCAGGGTTCGCTGGTCGAACTCCCACCAGCCACTGCTCCGCTGTTCGGGCGACGGATGGCCGTCGCTGGCGGAGCCTACATGAGGCACTTTCCGATCAGCGTGATCGAGCGTTCGCTGAGGGGCCTAACCCGACGCGAGCAACTGCCTGCGGTCATCTATCTACATCCCTGGGAGATCGATCCGCGTCAGCCGCGACTCAAGGTCTCGTTGGCGACACGGCTTCGTCACTATCGAGGCCTCTCCAAAATGGAGAAACGACTTCGGCGGCTGCTTGGCTCGATGGAGTTCGTCACCGCAGGAGAACTCGCGGCGCAGACCGTGGCGCTACCCCATCTGTCGCTTGATGGGCTCCGAGCCCTCGCTCCAGACCGTGTGGAACCGCGACGCACCACCCAGGCCTCGCCGGCGAGACCGCCGGTCTGAGCCCCAAGAGTTTGAAATCGGCGAATCAACCCAGCCGATCGCGGTCGTTCCTGGACTTCGCCTCGCTCCGGAGCGAGACTTTTCCTGGCGGTTTTTGCCAGGGAGGGTTCGTGCGGCGCCTGCTGTTAGGAACATTGCTCGTATCGGGAGTCCTTGCCCTCACCCCGTCGACTGCGGCGCAGGAGCCCGCCACCGATCAAGACGTCACCGCCCCTGACAAGCCGGGAGACCGTTCCGACTACGTGATCGGCGTAGAGGATCAGTTGCGAATAACGGTCTGGGGGGAGCCGGCGCTCAATCTGAGCGTGGTGGTTCGGCCCGACGGAAAAATCAGCGTGCCGTTGGTCAACGATTTCGTGGTCGAAGGAAGAACTGCCGAGCAGGTTCGGGTCGGACTGGTCCAGGCGATGAAGCAGTTGCTGCGCGACCCGAACGTGACGGTGATCGTCGAGCAAATCAACAGCTTTCGGGTCTTCGTCTTGGGTGAGGTGCGAAACCAAGGAGTGCTGCAGTTTCGGCGGCCGACTCGACTGCTGCAGGCACTTGCCATGGCGGGTGGCCTTACCGAGTTTGCGAAGAAGGACCTGGTCTTGTTTCGAAGCGATGGGCTCGGGGCCGGCGAGCGCGTCCTGCATCTGGACTATCGACGCCTGATCACGGGGGAGCGCCCCGTGGACAATATTTTCCTCAAGCCGGGCGACACGATCCTGGTGCAGTGATGCCGTGTGACGCCCAGTCTGCAAGGCGCGATCGGCGAGGAGTGTAGATGGCCGGCGAGAACAATGCGCTACGGATGCTCGAAAGCGTCGATCGAATCCGTCGGCACTGGTGGGTTGTCTTGGCAGGCGTGTGCCTGGGGCTTGGCGGAGGGCTGATCGTCCTCGACCAGATGCCAAAAACCTATGAGGCGACCACCAAGATCTTGGTCGCTCCGCAGAAGATCCCGCAGGAGTTCGTGCGCAGCACCGTCACCGATGACCTCGCCGTCCGGATCGCTGCCTTGCGCGAAGCGGTGCTGAGTCGCCCCTACCTGCTCAGACTGATCGATTCGGCATTTGGGCGACCTGCCGACGATACCGAGTTAGAGCGGCTGATCAATTCGATCCGGAGTCGGGTCACCGTGACTGTCAGCGGGTACAACCTTTCACGAAGCGACGCATCGGCCTATTTCGAGGTTTCCTTTCGCGACAGTGATCCTGAGCGTACGGCCGAGGTGGTCAACACGCTGGCGCAACTCTACATCGCCGAGAACTCTCGATTCCGCAGCGCTCGCGCCCAAGAAACGGTGCAAACACTCGAGGGGTTAGCCACCAAGGTTGAGGTCGAGCTCGCAGAGCGCGATCGGAGCATCGCCGATTTCAAGGCGGCGCATTTGTACGAAAGTGCCGCGCAGTTGGAAGCCAACATCCGCCTCTTGGATGGTCGACAGCGAGATCTCGATGCCAACCAGAAGGCGCTCGCGGCGGCCAAGGATAGGCTCGAGATTTTGCTGAGCCAGCCACCGACTCCGACGGCCGGCGGTTACTCGAGCACTCCCGCGGTCGACCCTGATCTCGCGAGACTGGCGGCGCTCGAACGAGAACTCGATTCGCTCAAGTCGCGGTACTTCGACAATCACCCCGAGGTGCAAGCCAAGGAGCGTCAGATCGCCGAGCTCAAGTCTCGGATTGCCAACGCTCCGTCACGCGAGTCGGCCGACAACGACCCGAACCGTATCGAGCGGCCAAACAACAGCCCCGCCGAAACCGTGCGGCGTGAGATCGCTCGGCTGGAAGATGAGCAGCGCAAGATCAGGGCCGACATCTCGATCTACTCGGCACGCATCGAGAACACGCCACGCGTCGAGCAGCAACTGGCGGAGTTGACCAAGGGCTACGAGGCGGTCGCATCGCAATATCGTGAGTACGCAGGGAAGGTCCAACTAGCCAAAGGGTCGCAGACCATCGAGGAAGCTCAGAAAGGTGAGCAGTTCGAAGTCATCGAGACCGCGGTAGCGCCTTCGTTCCCGATCGCTCCCGTGCCGCTGAATGTGTTGGGAATGGGTTTGATTGCGGGGATGCTCGTGTTTTTCGCCCCGCTCTTGCTGCGTGAGGTCTTCAGGCCAGTCGTCCGCTCCGAGGCCGTGCTCGAGGCGAGCACCGAGCTTCCCGTATTGATCAGCATCCCGAGGATCCAGACGCCGCAGGTCACGCGCATGGAGCGAAACCGTGTCGCCACCAATTGGATCTTCTCGATTCTCTCGGTCGCGGCCCTGGTTGTTGCCTGGTTCGTGCAGCGAGGAGCCTGAGGCCAAATGAGTATCGACCGACCGCAGACTAAGCCGAATGCGAATGAGCCGAGCAGCACGTCGCGAGAGCCCGTGCGCGCGGGGTTGACGCGTTCACTGCGTGAAATGCCGGATATCGTGCTGAAGAGTGACGTGCCTCACCCCGCTGCCGAGCGCTTTCACAAACTCAAGACGACGCTGACGGCCGACCCTGGCCGCCATCGACAGGTGCTGGTTGTCACCAGCGCCGCGCCCGGAGAAGGCAAGTCGTTGGTTGCGATGAACTTGGCGCTCGCCTTCGCTTCCGATGAGCGCTGCCGCGTTTTGCTGGTCGATGCCGATGCGCGCGCGCCTCGGATCGGTAGATTCATCCAAGATTCGCCGCGCGAGGGGTTGATGGAAGTGCTCAACGGCACCGCCAAACTCGAGAATGTCACGGTGCGGATCAGCGCTTCGTCGCTGAGCATCCTGACCGCCGGAACGCCGACCCGAAATCCGATCCCGCTGTTGAGTTCCGAGGCCTGTCGAACGCTGTTCACTCAGTTGAGGCAACGCTACGATCGCATCATCGTGGATACTCCGCCGGCTGTTCCGTTCGCGGATGCAAACGTGATGGCGCCGTACAGCGATGGTTCTTTGATCGTGGTGCGCTCTGGAAGCACACCGCGGCAGTTGGTGGCGTCGGCGCAACAGGCGATGTCTTCCAGCGAAATCGTGGGGATCGTGCTGAATGACTTGGAGTTCAATCTTGCGGACCGCAGACACCTCTACGATCACGACTACTACGAGTACTACCGCGACCCTGACAAGCGTAAGTCCTAAGAGCGGCTGAATGCCCTCTTCGGTTGAGCGGATCCGGCGCGCCGCATGATTCGGAACGTTCTCAAGCACGCCGCCATCTACAGTTTTGCGTCGATTCTGGGCAAAGGGATCAGCTTCGTCATGCTGCCCTTCTACGCCCACATGCTGCACGGCGAAGGGTATGGCGTCATCGGTATGCTCGACGCCGCACTCAGCTTTCTCTCCAGCCTGCTCTCTTTCGGCATCGTCGGCAGCACGATCCGCTTCTACAACGACGAGCCGGCCGATCGGCAACCGTTCGTAATCAGCACCGCGATGCGATTGATGGCGTTTGGCGGCGGTGCATTGGTGGTGTTGTGTTGCCTGTGCAGCAAGCCGCTGAGCTATGTGTTGCTGGGGGACACGAAGTTCTTCCTGTTCGTGGCCGTTGCACTGATTGCTTTTTGGCTCGATCTCGTCGGCGGCGCAGCCAGTACACTGCTCTTGATCGAACAGCGCTCGACGTTGTACTCGATGTTCGGGTTGCTCCGCCTGGTGGTAGGGCTCTCGCTCAATATCGTGCTGATCGTTACGCTCGAGTGGGGACTGTGGGGCTACTTCACGGCGGTCTTGTTGACGGCCCTGGTGTGGGCGATACCGCTGTGCTGGATCGTGATCAAGCGCGTCGGATTCCGTTATGACCGCGCGATCGCCAAGAAGATCATTGACTTCGAACTTCCGATGGTGCCGGCAAACTTGGTTTCCTTCGCCTCGCGTCAGGCCGAACGTGTCTTGATTCGACTGCTGGTCGGCTTGGAAGGCGTCGGCATTTTGGAGATGTGCTACAAGCTCAGCACGCTGTTGCCGTTTCTGCTGAACGAGCCGTTCATGCGCACTTGGTTCCCGCGCAGTATCGAGATCGCAGCCAACCCCGACGGGCCGAAGGTAATCGGGCGCGTCTTCACGTTCTTCCTGTTTCTCGCGGCGTTTGTAGCCCTCGTGTTGGGGACCGGCGCCGACGACTTCCTGCGGATCATGACACCGCCCGAGTTCTGGCAGGGCGCGACGATCGCTCGGCTCGAACTGCTCACCGCCGTGCTTACCGGCGTGTATTCACATGTGGTGTTCGGCCTGGCCTACCAAAAGCTCTCGGGCGTCGTGTCGTGGATCAAGACAACGACATCGCTTCTCAAAGTCGGGCTGAGCGTCATGCTCGTCTCCGCATTCGGGCTCAAGGGTGCCGCCTACTCGGCGCTGGCATGTGTTCTGATTCAGGTGATCTGGACGATTCGCCGGTCGCAAGCTGTCTACAGGATCGAGATCGAGTGGCGCAAGGTGGCTGTACTCACCTCAGCGGCCCTTGCGCTGTACTGCACTATCATCCTGGCGGTGAGCCCTGACTTTGCGCCTGTCGAATGGCTCGGTCCAAGGGTTGCTGCTGCAATCACGGGCATCGCCGGTTGGATTGGTGCCGACACGACGTTCGGGCAGAAGCTTGTTCACGTTGCGAGCGAACGCGGCCTCGATATCGCATCGCTGGCGGTCAAGAGCGTGATGTGTCTTGCCTACCTGGTTTGCCTGCCGCTGGTGAACGTCAACCTCTGGCGTGAACTGCTGGGGATCCTGCGGGGTGCCCGGAGCGCCTCGTCGTGAGCGTCGTCCTGTGGGTTTCGCTGGCGCTGATCGTCTACATCTACGCCGGGTACCCGTTGGCGGCAGCCGTCTTGGGGCGCTTGACCCCGCGCCGCGTTGCCTCGGGCCCCTACGAACCGACGGTCGCCATCGTGATCGCTGCGTTCAACGAAGCGGACGTGATCGCGAGCACTCTGGAAAACAAGTTGGCCCTGGAGTACCCGCCGGAGTTGCTCGAGATACTTGTCGTGTCGGACGGTTCGGAGGATGGGACCGACGCGATCGTGCAGCGGTTTGCAACGAGAAGGGTACGCCTCATCCGGCAGGAGCCGCGCGCTGGCAAGACCAGCGCACTCAACTTGGGCGTGCAGCATGTGCGGTCCGAAATCGTCGTGTTTTCCGATGCAAACTCGATCTACCGCGTCGACGCGCTTCGCAACCTCGTGCGCGGCTTTGCCGATCCCCGTGTCGGCTACGTGACCGGCAAGATGCTGTACGGGGCTGGGCCCGGCGATTGGGTCGGTTCCGGGTGCAGCGCATTCATGAAGTACGAGAACTTCCTGCGGGTCCAAGAGACTCGACTCGGTTCTGTCGTCGGCGTCGATGGTGGAATCGACGCGGTTCGCCGCGCGTTGTATCTGCCGATGCGCTCGGATCAGTTACCCGACTTCGTGCTGCCGTTGTCGGTGGTCGAGCAAGGGTACCGTGTCGTGTTCGAGCCCGATGCGATCGTGGTCGAGGACGCTCTGTCGAAGGGGAGCGATGAATACCGCATGCGCGTGCGCGTGGCGCTGCGCGCATTCTGGGCTCTGTGGGACAAACGATCGCTGTTCAATCCCTTCCGGCGACCGCTGTTTGCGTGGCAACTCGTGTCGCACAAGTTGATGCGATACCTGGCCCTCGTACCGATGCTCACCGCGTTTGCGGCGAACTTGGTCCTAGCGAGCAAGGGGCCCGTCTATGCCGTGCTGTTGTTGCTGCAACTGCTCATTTGGGCCGGCGCGCTCTTCGGTCTGACGCCGGCAGCGCGCAGGATTCCGATAGGAATCGTGCGCTGGACTTCATACCTGTTGCTGCTCAACGTCGCGTCACTGCACGCGTTCCTGCGTTTCATGCTGGGAAAGAAGCAGGTGCTGTGGACTCCACGAAAGGGCTGACGATGCGAGTCATGCACGTCATCGACAGTGGTGGGCTCTATGGTGCCGAGCAGGTCCTGTTGAGTTTGTTGTCGGAACAGCAGACACCGTCCGTGTCCGCCCAGTTGGTCAGTGTGGGGTCGCCCGGCTGTGGCGAGAAACCGATCGAGGTCGAAGCCCGTCGCCGTGGGTTACCGCTGACGTCGATCCGGATGCTCCCCGGATTCAACCCACGCGGAACGCTCGGCTTGCTGCGCCTGGCGCGCGAGATGCAGGCCGACGTGATTCACTCGCACGGTTACAAGGGAAACATTCTGCTCGGGATGACGCCGCGTCGCGCCCGCCAAGCGGCGCTGGTCACGACACTCCACGGCTGGACCAACTCCGGTGGACTGACCAAGATTCATGCCTACGAGTGGCTTGACGCACGTTGTCTGTCGCGGATGGACGCCGTCGTGCTGGTTTCTCCGGCACAGCAACAGCATCGCTGGATCCGCCGCTTGGCGGCGGGGCGCTCGACCTTCATCCCCAATGGGATTGCTCCTCTGGGCCCCGCTCACGAACTCTCTCCGGCGATTCAGCAGTTCTGCTCCGAGGGGATGATCATCGGCAGCGCGGGGCGTCTGTCGGAAGAGAAAGGGTTTGAGCATCTGTTGCAGGCTGCCGCGCGATTGGTTCGTGCAGGCAAGCCGGTGCGCGTCGTGCTTGCCGGTGATGGGCCCGAGCGCGAGCCGCTGCTCGCTCTAGCGGCGCAGTTGGGTATCGCCGATCGCGTGATGCTGCCGGGCTACGTCGCACCGATTGCATCCTTGCTGTCGCGGCTGGACGTATTCGTGTCGTCGTCGTTGCTCGAGGGGTTGCCGCTCGTCGTGTTGGAGGCGATGCAACTGGCGCGGCCGATCGTCGCAACCGCTGTGGGGGGAACACCGTACGCGCTCGACCATGGAGAAGCGGGCCTGCTCGTGACCGCCGCAGATGCCGCAGCACTGGCGGAGGCCATCGAAACGCTGCTTAACGATTCCGATCTGCGCGAACAGTTAGGCGCGCGCGCGCGTCAGCGTTGTGAGCAGGAGTTCTCGGCCCGCACGATGGCAGATCGCTATGCCGAACTCTACCGGCTCGTGAGCCGCCGCCCGTGAACACCACTGATTCGTCGCGCGAGCGAGAGCAGGCGCCGCCACTGCCACCTGCGATCACAGTCGTGATTCCGGCCTACAACGCTGGCAACTACCTCGCCGCGACCCTCGACAGCGTGCTGAACGAAGGAACTGAAAACGTCCAGATCGTGGTCGTCGACGATGCTTCCCAAGACGA
>CAZAHQ010000037.1:0-14041 GCA_964484415.1 uncultured Acidobacteriota bacterium
ACTTCTACATCGATCTGGTGGCGCATGAAATCGGGCATCAACTTGGCGCGACACACACCTTCAACGGCGTGTCAGGGTCTTGTTCCAGTGTCGGTGGTGTTCCTCAGTGGACGGCCGAGACGGCCTACGAGCCGGGGTCTGGCAGCACCATCATGTCGTACGGCGGTACTTGTGGAACTGACAACATCGTCACGAGCGTCGCGCCGACCGGTGCCAAGGTCCCGATGTACAACCTGAGCAGCATGATCCAGATCGCGAACTTCGTGATCGGTGTGTCATGCGTGATCAAGGTTCCAACGAGCAACTTCCATCCAGGCGCGACGCCGGCGACGCAAGGCCCCTACGTGGTGCCGTCGGACACACCGTTTCGACTCATCAGTCCGTCGGCGGAATTCGGTGGACCGAACGACAGCCTCTCGTACTCGATCGAGCAGTTCGACAAGGGTCCACAGCGAGCACTCGGGCAGGACACGGGAGCCGGTGAACCGCTGTTTCGTGTGCTCGCGCCCAGCAATCTGACTGAACGCAACTTCCCGAACCTCCAGTCGGTGTTGAACGGAACGCCCTCGTTGGGAGAGAACGTCCCGCGCTATTCGCGAAATTCGAGCTTCCGAGGTGTTCTACGCGACAACGTTGCGGGCGCCGGCGGCTGGAGTTGGGGTGATATCAACGTGCAGGTGGTCGAGGTTCCGAATCCGGGGTTCAAGGTCACGGCTCCGGGTGGAGGAGGCGCTTTCTGCGGTAGCCCCGGGAACGCCCTTGGCGTCACCTGGAACGTCGCCAACACCAACCAGGCGCCGATCAATGCGTCGACCGTCGACATCTTGATGTCCACCGACAACGGACAGAGTTTCGCCTGGACTCTCGCCGCCGACTATCCCAACAATGGTGCCGCGTTGTTGCCGCTCCCGGCAGTTCCTACAACGCAAGCGCGCATCAAGGTGCAGTCCTCCGGCGGCCTATTCTTCAGCATCAACAGCGGGCCGTTCGAGGTGGCGTCAGGCCCGCCCACGATTGCCGTGCAGCCCGTTGGTGTCTCGATCTGTCCGTACGAAAACTTCACGCTCTCTTTCACGCCGGGCCCCGGCAGTCCTCGGCACATCCAGTGGTACAAGAACGGCTCGCCGATTGCCGGTGCGACCAACGAGTCCCTAACCGTGACCAACGCGCAGCCCTGGGAGGCCGGCGATTCAGGTGACTACAAGGTCGTGATCACCAATGGATGTGGGTCGGTCACAAGCAACACCGTACGAGTCCAAGTCGGCGTGACGTTCGATCAGTTGACGCCCGATCCGACGCCGCAAGCCTGCCAGGACATCTCGTTGCCGAGTTACGCGCGGGGAGTCGGCGCCATGACGTACCAGTGGATCAAAGATGGCACTCCGCTGGCGAGCGACCCGCGCCTCGCGGGTGTGAACGGACCAACACTCTCGATCACTCGCGTCCGATACGAGGATGAAGGCGGGTATTGGTGTCGCGTGCAGGACCAGTGCGAGACCAGACTCAGCACCACGGCGACTGTCACGCTCCCCACACCCGGATGGAATCTCAAGACGATCAGCGGCCCGATCCGGCGCGGCACGTACTCGACTGACCTCGCCTTCGACGCAAAGCGAGGCGTGATCGTTCAGTACGGCGGTAGTCACCCCGATGGTCAGATGCTCGGAGACACATGGGAGTGGGATGGCATCACTTGGGCGCAACGTTCCCCGGCGCACACTCCCGGCCAGCGCACCCAACACTTGATGACCTATGACACGCGGCGCAAGTCGGTTCTGCTCTTCGGCGGCTACGGCAGCTCCCCCTTCCCGTTGAACAACAGAGATGGTTGGGCGTACGACGGAAACGATTGGTCGCTGGTGACGTCGTCTCCCGACGGCCCTCCCGCCGATGTCGCGTTGACGGGTGACATCACGTTTGATTCGGTGCGTGGCAAGTTGGTGATGGTCTATCAACGCACCGGCCCAGGGGGGCCACTGAACGACACCTGGGAGTTCGACTCAGCGACCGCCACATGGAGGCTCGCGTCGAGCGGACCGGGTCCGGAGTTTTCATTCTCTCCAATTGAGTTCGACGCGGCGCGCGGCAACAGTGTTGGCCAGTCCTACTGGTGGGCGGATGCCTATGAGAATGCGAGAACCTGGACATCGACAGGAGCCGGTTGGCTCCCCGCCCCGACCTCGCCGCCGCGATACAACCCTGCGTTGGCCTACGACTCGGTGCGCCGTCGCGTCACGATGCATAGCTGTTGCCGCGGACAAGGACCGGGGGCGTATCGCACCGACACCTACGCTTTCAACGGCGCACAGTGGGGACTCGTTCTGCCCGATATCACGACGAGTCAGCAAGACGCTGTGATTCCGTACGGCATGGTGTTCGACTCGCGTCGACGCGCGATGGTAATGATCGGCTCCGCTTACAACGATGCGTACTATTCGGCGGAGCAAACCTGGGAGTACCGCTATCGCGACCGCGTGATGTTCGATCGCGATCCAAAGAGCGCGAATCCAGCGGCTGGTCAGACGGTTCAGTTCAGTGGGATTGCCGATGGAGCACCGGCGCTGACGTATCAGTGGCGTCGAGGCACAACCAATCTCACCGATGGTCCCGGGCCCGGCGGTTCGACGATTTCGGGGTCAACAACCCCGACGCTGACGATCACTTCTGTCAACAGCGCCAACGATGGAGGCTATCAACTTGTCGCCACCAATCAATGCGGCGCGCAGAGCAGTGCAACAGCGAGTTTGACTGTTGGCGGCGTGGGACGAGTTCCGGGCGATCGTGGTTCCAGCGGTACCCCTTTGAAGCTGACGCGATCGGGCAGCAACGTCACGCTCACGTGGGGCCCTTCTTGCGCACCGGCAGACAACGACTACGAAGTGTACGAAGGGACCATCGGCGTTTTCACCAGCCACACGCCGCGGCTGTGCACTACCGGTGGAGCGACCTCCGCGACATTCACGGCCAGTGCGGGCAATCGCTACTATCTCGTGGTGGCTCGCAACTCAACGCGCGAGGGATCGTACGGGCTTACCAGCGCGGGGGTCGAACGACCGCAGGGAGGCAGTGCTTGCTTGCCGCAGTTGGCAGGGGGGTGCCCGTGAAGTGATCGATCGGTGCGCGGCGACGAGCTCGTCGCTGCGCACCGCGCAACACAATGGCGTCGATCGGTTCCGAAGTATCGTCCAGCGCCGTACTGCGAGTCGCGGCGAATCCACACAGCATTGAAACAAGTGGGTCTAAGGGAGCGCGTCTCCGCCGCTATTGCGCGCTCCCACCAGATAAAACCGCGCTAATGGCGACAGCGACTCATCAACATCGATGAACGTCGTAGCGGTTGGCGATGCCAATCGACCGAAAGCTCCGTTCGCGCTGTCTGCGCGCGACACTGGGTAGGCATCGGCAGCGTCGTGCGTAGCGTCGATCGGTGACGGTGACCAGTCGAGTCGGATGTCGCGTGCCTGTCGCGCGAGTCGCAGTGAGCTCCCGATGCTGTTGGGTGCTTGCATCGTCGGCGGGGAATAGCTATCGCACACGGTACGGGTACCTTGCACGAGCACGTCGTCGAAGGCACCGTCGACGATCGACTCCGTACCGTTGTCCGTCACCTTGAGCCTGATTCGCATCGTGCTGGTCATCGGCACCCCTTCGAACGGGAACTCGAGTCGGGTCCAGGCCCGCGGTCCGGGTGAGGCCACGCTTCGGATGATCTCCCAACTCGCTCCGTCATCGCCCGAAAGCTCGAACTCACCAATGTCGAAGTTCAGAAAACCCTGGCCCGCCAAGTACAAGAAATGCCAGAGACTGCCACGCACTTTTGTGTAGCCCAAAACGGAAAAGCGTGGCGACACGATGTACGTACCGCCGCCATCGACGTCGTCCACGGATGCCGTCGAGTTGTTGGCATTGCCGGTAACCCAACACTTGGTTCCGGTTGGCGTGTGGTCATCCTCCGGTTGCGTGACCACGCCAGCGTTGAGTGCCTGATGCGGATCATCGCGCACAAACAGACCACCTGTTGCGGTCCCGGTGCGTGACCAACCCTTGTCGGTTTCGAAGTCGTCGCTGAAGACTGTAACGGTCTGTTCGCTGCCAACCCGCACCAGAACGTCGGCATCGCTGAACTGCCCGTCGTCGTAACGCGCGCGGATGTGGAAGGTGATATAGCGATCGCACGTGCCGCGCGCCGTGAAGCTGAAGTGTGGAGCGATCGACTGCGCCGAGCCGCCTGCCGCGATGTCCGGGAACCAGGCGACCGAATCGTGGATCTCCACGTCGGGCGACGTGGTGCTGAGCACTGCCGAAACGTTGTGTGCCGTGCCCGAGGGGAGCGTGTTCTCCAATGTCACCACCAGCGATGCGCGTTCATTCGGATCGAGCTCGCCGTCACCGTTGGCCAACCCAGGGAGTTCTTGCAGCAGATGCGAGCGATAGTGCACCCAGCCCCCGATCCCGGAGATCGCAGCCATCGCGTCGACGCGTCCATACCCGAAGGCGCGGTCGGGACCGAGCTCTCCTAAATCGGCGGCGCTGGTGGTGAGCACGTGGCTCAGCTCATCGCGCGACATTCGCTTTTGATGCAATACCAATGCGGCCACACCGGCAGCATGCGGTGCTGCGAACGATGTGCCGGAAACACCGACATACCCTGTGCACTTGGCGGTGGTGCGGGTCGAAACACCGGGCGCACTGATCTCCGGCTTGAGCAGACCGGGTGGGTAGGGGTGATCGTGATACGGATGCACGTCGCCCCAACTGGTTGGACCCTGGCTCGAGAAGCTGGCGATTGTGTCGTTGCAGTCGGTGGCGCCGACCGCAATCACCCCCGGAACGTCGGGCGGTGTACCGACATCGTCTGGCGGGCTCGAGGAGCCTCCGTTGCCTGAAGCTCCAATCACAATCGCACCGGTCGCCAACACGTTGTCGAGCACATCGCGCCACGCCGTGCGATCGGGAAGGTCGGCGTGATACCAGCCGAACGACATCGAGATGATGTCGGCACCGTTGTCGGCCGCGTACTGCAACGCTTGCCACGTTCCGATATCGCCATCGAGCGAATCCAAGTTGACGCGCATCGGCATCAACTTCGCACCCGGTGCGACGCCCGTCTGTTCTCCAGCGGTCCCGTCTCCGACAATCGCGCCGGCAGTTTGCGTACCGTGTTCATCGTTGCCGGTCGGTGCCGGGTCGTTGTCGTTGCTAGCGAAGTCCCAGCCGATCAGGTCATCAACGAAGCCGTTGCCATCGTCGTCGATCCCGTTCTTGTCGGAGTTGTCCATCACCACGCCGTCGTGGTCGATGTCTTCACCGGGGTTGACCCAGATGTGGTTCTTCAGATCGGTGTGCGACCAACAGGTCCCGTTGTCCGGCAACGCGACCACGATTCCTTCGCCGCGGTTGGAATAGCTGCTCCAGACTTCGGGCACGCGCATTTGCGTCAGGCCGCAGTCGATCGGCCCATCGGTGCCGGCGGAACTCGATCGATCGAAGAGGCGTGCGGGCCCGGCCGTGGCGTTGATGCGCTCGACCTCAGGACGCCCCGCGATCTTCCGAATGAGCGTCGGCGAGAGGCGCGCGCCCACGATGTTGGCGATCCACAACGGTTGAATTCGTGAGGCACTCTGGTCTGACGCATGGGCTTCGTTCAAAGCCCGCAGCAGCGATGCTTGGAGTGTTGTGTGCGCGGGGCGCAGCAACTCTCGTACGGCAACGCGGCGCTCCTCGCCGCTCTTACCCTGCGTTGCGAACAAGACGTCCTCGTGCGTTGGCCCGCCCTTCACAACGATCAGCACCGGAATCGTGTCGTTCGGGTCGGCCCCGGCCAATACGGCTTCGAGCGCTGGCGAGAGTTTACCGTCGGCGGCAACGGCCAACGCCGAAATCGAGAACAGAAGCGGCGCAATGACGCGCTTCGAGTGACTCATCCAGCGCTCGATTCGCATCCATTCCCACGCACGAGTTGGGCTAGTCATAGCTTGATCCCCTGAGGCAGCGTCTCTGCGCTGATCGATGCGTCGTAGAGCCGCTTTGTAGTCGATACGTCGACGCAATACAACTGAGCGATGCTCGCAGTCCCGCTGCGTCGCCAAGCACGGCGTTCAGGACGTTCGTCGTGCGCCGATCGCGTTTACGTTGGCGGCGTAGGGGCCAGTTACGGCCGGCCATCCCGTTCCAACTCGAACGCGCCGCTTGCGCGTGACCAGCGGCATTGGCCTTCACGCGCCACGGGGCAGCGCAAACACTCAGGGACACGCTCCGCTGTCGGCAATCCGAACGGCGCCAGAAGTCGCAAGGCCCCAGTCGGTTTGCAGACCGGCGCCGCGACGAGCCAGGATGAAACGCGCCGAGGAGCAGGTGGCATCCATGGTCTCGGAGACGGTGATGCGATCGATCGTGGCGTCATCGGCAAAGCACTGCACCGCGCCGAGTGCGACCTCGCCGGTCACTTCCGCCAACCCGCGCAGATCGCCGGAGATCACGTCGATCGCTGACCCTGCCTGCGCTCCGCTGCACGCTCCTTTGCGAACGAGCAGCACTGGATCCGCCCCAGTACCGGTGGTCTGCGCGCACGCGGTCGCCGTGAATCGCCCCGGTGTGGTGTTGACGCTGCGGACTGCCAACAGGAACTGCGCCGATTTGGTTTGCCCCGAACTCAACGTGCCGATCGACAAACGCACCGATCCGGCGACCTCATCCGGGCCGAAGGTCGTTTGCGATCCAAGCGCGTCGTTCTCGACGTCGAGATGCAGTCCGGTGCTCGGCTTGCCAACGGTGTGACCGCGATAACTCCCCAAACCGAACGCGGTCGGGGCGACCCGTGCCGAGAGGCTGACGTGATCGTCGAGTGTGCAGCCGGTTGGGGCGCCGGTTGCCGAGCCGCTCCCTTGCGCGCGCTGCGTGACATCGTATCGATAGTCACTCAGTGTCCCGGTGTAGAGGGTTGGATCGAACCAAGCCTGGGTCCCAGCAATCTGGCTGGCCGCAGGATGCGCCTGCAGGAATTGGTAGAACTGCACTCCCGTGAGTGGACCGGTGGTGATGTTCTTGAGGTCGTAGGTGATCAGCATCACGTACCGATCGCTGAGCACCGGCACCGCGCCACGGACACCCATCGGCGTACCGACCAGCGTGTCTTGCATGTCCAACTTGATCGTGATTTCGACATCGCCGTTGTCGATAACGGCGGTTCCTTCTGGAAGGCCATCGCCATCGCTGTCGGCGACCGAGAACGGTTGAGTTGCGGTGAAGGTGGAGTTGGTGAGCCAGTCGGGGTAATCCCAATTCGCCTCGAGCCACATCGCTCGTTGCGGAGGCGGTAGTCGAGACGCAAGTCCGTCGTAGCTCAGCGCGGCTGCCCACTCGCCGGACAGAAGTTCGTGGACTTCACGCGCCGGGAACGACCCGCTCGTGTAGACGAGATAGTCGGCGTAGCCGCTGTCGGTGACGTCGACAAACCAATTCGGGTTGGCGAAGCGCGTCTCTGCGATCGTGGGCGAGGTGCCCGTGATCGCGAAAGCGAGGGTCAGTGCACCGCAGCTTCGGATCATGCAGGCGAGTGAGCGCATGTCAGCTCCGTCACTCGACCAGCAGCGGGGCTTCGCCGACAGTCACCGTGGGCGCGCCACCGAGCAGGACCGATCCGCCTTCCAAATCTCGCACAACGGTCGCACCCCAGGTCGACGGGATCGGATACGCGAACGTGCGGCTCGGATTCCAGATCGCTCGCCCACGACGCGTGTCGGGGTAGCGCAACGTCGCGACGTAGTTTCCGTCAGCGTCGACCGTGAGCGACTCCATGACGTTTCCGCGCATCCACGCCGAAACCTCCCGATAGGCCTTGCCCGCCGGCGTCAGCGTGACCCGGTCTGATCCTGTGAACAGGATCTGATTCCACTCGTTGTCCCAGGTGTAGTACGAATAATTCTTGAAGCCGGTCGCCCAACTCAGCAGGTGCGAACGCGCCACGTACCCTTTGCTCTTTTCAGGTGGGAACGGGATCACGGGCGAGGCACCGACATCGAGCCAGCCTTGCTCGGTGTTCCACAACGGCTTGCCTGACGCACCATGGCGCTCCAACGTCGCCAGAATCGTTGCGGTGCGCCACTCGAACACCTCCTCCGGACGGTCGACGTAGGAGTGATACGCGATGATGTCTGCGAATCGGCCGCCGCCGCGAGATAGGTAGTAGTCAAGCCACGCAGTCCCCGGGAAGCCGCTGAACCCAGGGGTGACAACGATCAGGTTCGGATCGACGCGCTTGATTTCCTGATATGCGACTCGCCCGAGTGAAACGAGCTTGTCAGGAGTTCCGGAAAAGAAACTCGTGAGATCCGGTTCGTTCCAAATCTCCCAGTACTTGATTTGGTTGCGGTAGCGTGTCACCACGGTACGCACCCAGTCGCGCCAGATCTGCATGTTTCGCGGTTCTGCCGCTTGGCCTTCACCGTAAGGACTCGGCTCGTCGGGCCGCGCGGAAGCCCATCGCGGCGTGCGACCTCCGAGCGTGTAGATCACATCGACGCCGCGCGTCGTGGCAGCGTTGACGCGCACATCAAGACCGCTCCAATCGTAGGCTCCTTCGGTCGGGTTGATGTCGACCCATTGAGAGCCGTTACTGCTTCCGTCGAGATTCGGCCCGGCGTCCCAGATCCGCGTCATGCCGATCGCATCGCCAACAGCCGGCCACGGTGTATCGAGTCGATTGAAGTGCATCCCGAAGTTGCTGCGTGGAATCGACGTCGTCGGCGTCGACGGGTTCGGGGAAGCCACGCTGCAGAACGCTACGTCGTCGACTGAGAAGGTCACCGGTTTGGTGGCGATGAACAGCAACGCCACATCGACCGCATCCGCGTGAACATCGAAGACGTATTCGGTCCAGCGTGGTTTGAGTCGCACCAGCTTGCTGCTGAACGTGCGGTAGGGAGGGCCCTGTTCGCGCAGTTCCACCGTCACGAAATTCGACACCTCGCCGCGCAACCAGAACGAGATGCTGTAGCGACGCCCGCGTTCGAACGGTGTCGACAAAAATTGACCGAACTGCACGCGCGATCCGGCTTTCAACGAAATCCGCTGCGAGCTCTCACCACCATGCGGGCGGATCGGATCGCGCGCATAGCGGATGGTCGGCTGTGCGGGGTCCCAACATGTGTTGTCGGTCCATCCTGGAGCGACCGCGCCGCTGACATTGCTACAGCCGGTGGCGGCGCCGAACGCACCTTCGAATCCGGGATTCGAGAGCGGGAACGGAACGCTGGCAGGGTTCGCGCAAGCGGCGGACTGCGCGTAGAGCGGCGCGATCGACGCAAGCAAGGAGGCGGCGATGAGCATTGAGCGCAACGAGACGATCACGAGTGCATGCCTCTTGGGGAGATGTGTCGCTGCCGGGCAGGCGCGGTGAATGCGATGAAAGTTTACGGTGAGTGGATCGAGCGCTGCCATGGAATTCGTCCACACAGCCACGAGAAATCAGCCGAAAAAGCGCGTGGAGATCGATTCCAACAGAGAACTCCGCACGATATGAACGAATCTGCTCGCGGCGAAGTAGAAGCGTCGCTGAACTCAGGTCCCGTTCCACCATTCGCGCCAGCTCTTCGGACCCGGAACGAGACACGATGTGGCGCGTGGCGCGGGATTAGGCGCCCTGTGTTGGAGAGTTCAGTGTCTACCTCGTGGGTTGGTCAGCGAACACGCTGGCGTGATCGGTCGTTCCAAGTGTCTCTGGCCTCGTCTTTCAGGAAAACTGCGAGCACTGACCCGCGCTCGCCTCGCAGATGCGTGACGCGGTGATCCAGCGTCAGACTCCGCAGAGTATCGCCGCGAATCGACACGAGCACGCAGTGGGCGGTGGCGATCGCTGATTCCTTACGCGATGCGAACCGTTCTTCTTCGATCCTCAGCATCTACGCGATTCACATCGCTTGCTTGCACGCCGAGCCATCAATGTCGAGCTAGCGACCGTCCGCCAGACTCGCGCTTCTCGAAGCCGCACCTTTCGGCGTTCATTGCAACTCGATTGTTCGGAGGCACGCGATGCGTTTACGACTTTTTGCACTATGGCTTTTCGCATCCACGCTGATTCCAAGCCACGCCGACACCACAGCAATCGTGGGCGTCAACCTGATCCCAATGGATCGCGAACGGATTGTGAAGAACCAAACGGTGATCGTGCGAGACGGCGTGATCGTTCAACTCGGCGATCGGCGCGCGATCAAAATCCCGGAGGGCGCGCGTCGAATCGACGCGAAGGGTCACTTCTTGACCCCGGGTCTTGGCGAAATGCACGCGCACATCCCGGGCGCGAATACGCCGCGACCGCTAACCGAGAAAATGCTCCGACTCTGGGTCGCCAACGGTGTAACGACGATCCGCGGCATGCTCGGCGAGGCCAGCCATCTAACGTTGCGCAGCCAGGTGGAATCGGGCGAAGTCCTCGGTCCACACATCATCACAGCGGGGCCATCACTCAATGGCAACAGCGTCCCATCACCCGAGGCGGCAGTCGCGGCGGTACGCGAGCAGAAAGCCGCGGGGTACGACTTTCTCAAGATCCACCCTGGGATGAAACGCGATGTGTTCGATGCCTTGGCGCGAACTGCCGATGAGGTCGGGATTCGGTTTGCCGGTCACATTCCGACCGACGTTGGGCTAGAGCATGCGATCGAGAAAGGGTATTGGTCGGTCGAACACAACGACGGGTTCATCGAAGCACTGGTGAAACCGGATGCTGGGGTCGACCTGAATCAGCCAACGTTCTTCGGGCTCGGGCTGGAGGGGTTCGTCGATGAATCAAAGATGCCCGCGTTGATCGAGGCCGCCCGACAGAAAGGCGTGTGGTTCGTCCCGACGGAATCGCTGATGCAAAGCTTCGTTGGCGATGAGCCGCTTGAAGCGCTGTTCGCGCGCCCCGAACTGAAGCAAGTGCCGGCTGAAATGGTCCAGCAGTGGAAAGCACAGCTCTCTCAGTTTCGTTCAAACCCAGGTCTCACTCGTCAGGCACAAGAGGCGTTCCTCGCGTTGCGTCGGCGCATCCTTCTAGGCCTGCATCGCGCTGGCGTTGGCATTGCATTGGGCTCGGACTCGATCCAGATCATGAACGTGCCCGGATACTCGACTCATCGCGAACTCGAGCAAATGGTGGCCGCCGGACTGACGCCGTTCGAAGCACTGCAACTCGGCACCGTCAACGTCGCCAAGTTCTTGGGTCGTGAATCCGACTCAGGCACGATCTCGGTCGGAAAGCGCGCCGATCTGGTGCTGCTGACCGAGAACCCGTTGAAGAAGATCAGCGCGATACGCTCGATCACGGCGGTGATGCTGCGCGGCGCTTGGCTCGACCGCGCGGCGCTCGACAAGCTCTTGAGCAGCTAGCCGGCGACCACGCGGTTCAAGTTGTGTTTGGTGCGCCGAGCCGAGCGCCACAGACCTCTCGGTCCACAAACCGAAAGGTCGACGCGTCGTAGCGAACACGGGCGCTGGATGACCTGTCCGACTCTCGTTCCTGCATAGCACCGCCCGAGGAACAGTTGGGAGCAACACCCGTCACCGAGCACAGAGTCGACTCAGGGCGTCCGAAGTACACCAACATTGCATCGAGAGGCTCGGTACCTGGCGGCTCGGTGGTTCAACACGGTTGCTGCGCTGGTCGCTTCGGAGTGCTTGAATCTGCCTGGGACCGGTGGCACTCGATCCGATCCAAGAGAAACAGCTTGAATCGTGTGTCCTAAGGCGCTCAACCAGCGGTGCTCTTGGCTGGCAGGCGGATCGTCGAGCACAGCGCGGTTGTCGCCAACTCGTCTCCTCGCCATTTTGCGGTCTGCAACGCAATCTCCTATGTCGGGTGAGCCTCGACCCGTTGCATGAGATCGAGCGGTTACGCGTACAGCGGGCAAGAAGATCTACCGCGCAACGGCAGACTGGGTCGGTCGACTCAGCCTACGAGCGCTGAGGTGCTTCACGTGAGCGTGATCATGGCGCCCCGCGGCTCGAGCGATCGAGCGAGCATGCCGCCAACTTTCTCTCACCCCATCGTGCCGGCCCATCGACTCAACCTGCGCGGAGGATTGACTTGATTCTCCCTTGATCACAACGGCTCAGTCCCTTCGCTGAGAATCTCGAGATACCGACTATAAGCGAACATGCGATCGCGCCGACGACCGGTAAGCTCCGAGACAACCCCGAGCCTGGTCAATGACTCCACGGTCTTCGCTGCCGTTGGAAACGAAACTCCCGTGCGTGTCGCAAGTTCGTTGATACTTCCAATCGGCCGTACTCGGAGAGCCTCGAATACGCGTTGCGCGTTTGGGACGCCGCGACCCAGTGACTTGATTCGCTCGGCATCGTCGCGAAACAACACGAGCAAACGCTGAGCGGTGTCGACAGCTGATCCCGCGGTCGATACGACCCCTTCAAGAAAGAAGTCGAGCCACGCTTCCCAGTCGCCTTCGGCACGCACCACGTCGAGCATTCGATAGTACTCGGTGCGATTTCGCTTGAAGTAGAGGCTCAGGTACAGGAGCGGCTGACTCAGGACCCGTGCCTCATGCAGCATCAGCGCGATGAGTAGTCGGCCGACACGACCGTTGCCGTCGAGAAACGGATGAATCGTCTCGAACTGCACGTGCGCCACCGCCGCTTTGACGAGCGTAGGGAGGTACGTGTTTTCGTCGTGGATGAACTTCTCCAGTGCCGCCATGCACTCTTCGACCAGGGCCGGTGGGGGTGGTACGAAGTGCGCGGCTCCCGGTCGAGTACCTCCAATCCAGTTCTGAGTGCGTCGAAACTCCCCGGGAGACTTGTTGGATCCTCTTCCACGCGACAGGAGCTTCTCGTGGACCTCTCGAATCAGGCGATTCGAGAGCGGAAAGCCTTCCCGCAAGCGCGATATTCCGTGTTCCAGCGCTGCAACGTAGTTCGAGACCTCGACAACATCATCAAGCGGGACGCCTGGCGCTTGCTCGAGTTCGAAGAGCAATAGATCCGATAGAGATGACTGCGTTCCTTCAATCTGCGATGACAGCACCGCCTCGCGACGAACGTATGAATAGAGGAAGAGGTCGGGGTCGGGGAGAAGCGTCTTGATCCCGTCGAGGCGCCCGCACGCGAGCAGTGCTCTTTCGAGAAGGAGTTGCCGAGAGCCGGTTAGGTCGAGGCCAGGCAGAGGCGGCAGGGGTACCGGAACGAATGCCCGGACCGTCTCGCCTAATGTAGAGGTCTCCTCGTAGTATCCGTTCTTGTCCCGTTTCATTTCATTTGCCTCTATTGAAGGCTACTTAAGTAGGCGACGAGACTATCAAAGAAAATCGTCATTTTCTTTAACAACCTCGAGGCCCAGGACGGCCGGGTTCGCAGGCGACCCGGCGGCCATCATGCTCAACTGCGAGGTCGGCGCTCAGCCTTTCAACGTGCAGCAGCCTCCGAAGGGTATGGCTCGTTGGTCATCTCGACCTAAGAGAGCCGGCGGTTGCGTACCGTGTTCATCGTCGCCAAACGATGCAGGGTCGATGTCGTTGGAAGCAAAGCCCAGCGAGTCAAGTCCTCGACGAGGCCGGATGCCATCGTCGTCCCTACCCGGGGCGAATGAAGGCCCACTCGAGCGCTCTGGGCAGAACGGGAGGCCATGGCCTGGGTCGACCCGCGTGCTGGGGCGAAAAGGACCTGACTGCGTCCTTCAAGCAGGGGGTTTCGCGGCTGTGGTCTGCTTGACTCGCATACGAGTGCAGTGCCAAGCAGCGAAACCTGAGTGTTCGACTGAACAAAGCGCAAGCGGTACAGACCGATCGTGACAAGGGGCTCGGTTGCTGGGATATTGAAAACTCACCAAACCGCCGAGGGTATCGAGGTACGAACGCAGAAGCACAGCTTGGTCCTCTTAGTGCCTTCGTTTGGATCTGCTGACGAGCTTGACTACTTCAAGCCAGACAGGAGAGAGCGCGGGTCATGTTCAAAGTAACGCAACAAGCTGCGCGGTGAGTTTAGCGGTGCAAGCCGGCGCGCGGAGCGGCAGTACGCAGAGAACTCAGAGAGGGGTGCGAATGCGACGAAC
>CAZAHQ010000038.1:0-13933 GCA_964484415.1 uncultured Acidobacteriota bacterium
TACGTCACTCAGGGCTCACAGTTGCGTGTGATCGACGCTGTCTCGCGCCTGCCGCTGCCCAGCCTGACAATCGATCTGGCCACGGTGCTAGGACGGCCGGTTACATTGCGAGGGATCGACGCGGCGTTGGTGCGTGACTTGGATCCTAGTCCGGTGATCCGCGAGGCGAGCTTGCTGCATATCGCCGCCGATGTGGAGCCACCCGGAGGTGGTTCGTCTCGACCTTGGTTCATCATCCTTCACCAAGAGCGCGTGCTTGGATTGGAAGCCGGTCCGAAACTGGTGCAAGCCGCCTCGCTCGGCACCGTGCCGGCCGGCGCGACCGCCGAAGCGATGAAGGTCACGGCGATCAACACAGAGTACGGACCCAGCTACCAACGTGCCTGGTATACGTACCGGATTCTCCCAGTGGCGCTCACCGCCGTCGGTTCCGTGGACTCGAATCCCGGAGGCGTCAAGGCTGTCGAGATCGGGGCGCCGCAAACCCTGGCGCCGTCCTGGCAAACGATCGCAGAGCGCTCCTACAACACCGGTACGGCCACCCCGCCCGTGGGAGTCAACGTCGGTGCCCCATTCGATCGGGAACTGCCGGTACTTGCCGATCCGATCGGCGACACCGTCACCAATCTTCAGACCGGCGGAAGCTGCAGCATTCCCGGCAACCTGACGTCGATCGAGCTGAGTGGACCGGCTCCTTCGTATCGCTATTTCGCGCTCGACACCGGAACGCCGGGAGGCAATGGTGGGTTGGTTCAGTTCAATGGGCGTACCTGCAATGTCACCAACACCACGCCGCTCAAGAAGACACCGATCGACCTAGAAGTGTTGGGCACGATGAAGTGGAGCGAAGTGTACGTTGCCAACAAGGATTCCGATGTCGTGAGCGTTGTCACCCGCTCACCATCGGGTGTGGTCAACATCGGCCTGCCCGAGGTGTTTGCCGCGCCATGCGTCGAGTGCCCCGTCGACGTGGCGCTGCAGCCGACCGAAGCAACCTCGTGCACGGTTGCCGATCTGTTTGTCACCAAAAACGGAAGCGATCTGTCGTTGAGCTGGACCGGCGCTGCCTGCGATCCTTTGAAGAGCGAGTTCGTGATCAGGTGCAACTGTCAGAACGCTGATGGCATTGACGGTAACTGCCCCGTTGGTTGCGCGACCACCGTTCCACTTGGAGGTTTTCCGAGCAGCGTCGAAGGCGTTCCCGCAGGTGGTGTCACCGGCACACCATGGGCCGAGACCGGACGTTCCAACGCCTCGGATGCGACGCTGGCAGGGTATGCCGTGTCGAGCACTGAAGGCGTTAACATACTGGTCGGTCTCGACGATGGGAGTCCGGAGGCGTTGCCATAGCGCAAGTTCGAACAGCATCTTCAACCACTCTGTTGTCATTCGCCGCGCTGGCACTCGTGCCAATGACGCTTGGTTGCGGTCCGCAAGCAGGGTTGCGCCGCGAGAACTGCCCCGCCGGCGATCAAGCCTGGCGCCCGAAGATCGAGAGCGCGCGCAAGGCCGGAACACTCGATGCACTGCGCGAGCAGGTTCGACTCGATTGCCAGAGCCAACCCACCGCTTGGGAACCGAAGTGGGTCGAGGCCGAGACCTACAAGTTCTCGGGCAAGTCGAAAGAGGCGCTCGAGGCGTATCACGCAGCACTCGAGCGCGCGCTCAGCAGCGATGATCCCGTCGGGATCGCGATCAACGCCAATCGAATCGCGTTTCAGGATTACGTTGCGGGCCAACCGGAAGTGGCGCGCAAGGGATATGAGACAGCGCTGCAGGCAGCCCAGCGAGCCAAGCGTGACGATTTGGTGGCATCGGTACTCAACAACTTGGCCGGCACGTTGACGCAGCTTGGCGAACTCGCGGAAGCACAACACGTACTGCAGCGCGCTTATGAGGGGTTCAACGCCAGCGGCAATGCGCTGTTTGCCAACCGGGCGCTGAGCAATCGTGGAATTCTGTTGCGCGATCTGGGCGACGCCACCGGCGCCGAGAAACTGTTGAAAACCGCCTACGAACAGGGCCCCAAGGTGGGCGACTCCGACATTCAGCAATGGGCGGCACTCGGCTTGGCTCAACTGTATCTAAGCGTTCGCGATGACGAGAGCGCCGCCGCTTGGTTGGAACGCCAAGAGTTCAGCGCCGCCAACCAACAAGAGGCTCAACTGCTGCGCGGACGATTGGAGCTACGCCGCGAGCGCTGGCCCGCAGCCAAATCGGCACTTGAACGCGCGACGACGGGCGACAACTCGCTGATTGCGATGTTCGCGCACGTCTGGCACGCTCACGCCGATTGGGAGCTGGGGAACAGGCCGGCCGCGCGCACCGAGCTCGATCGATTGATCGCCCGAGCCCGCGACAGCAAAGTCGACGCCGCGCTCTGGATGGCACTTTGGCGGCGCGGAGCGATGGCGATCGAGTCGCATGACATGCGGCAAGCAGCGCTCGATCTCGACGAGTCGATCGCGGTGCTCGAGCGCGAGACGAGTGGACTGCGTCGATCGCAAGAGGACCTGCGCTTTCTGCGCGAGCGAGCCGACCCGTTTGTCGATCGGGCTGTCGTGGCGGCGTTGCACGAGGGGCCGCAGCAGGCGCTGGCCGTGGTCAGGCGTGCGCAAGCGCGAACTCTGCGCCGCACGATGCGCAACCCTGACAACCAGCAAGCGGCTGCAATCGACTGGTGGCGCGCGCTGCCTAGCGACACTGCCGAGTTGATCTTCCTGCTCGGTGATCGACGTTCGTTGGGGATCGTGGCGACACGCACAGGGCTCGAGACGGTGGTGTTGCCGGGACTCGACCAAGTCGGCCCGCCGCTGAGACGTTGGCGCGCAGCGCTCAAGCGACCGCTGGAGAGCGCGACGGCGCGGCTTGATCCAAGTGCGGACCTGCACCGCAACAGCGCCGATGGTGACGCGGTTTATCGGCAGTTGATCGCTCCCCTGTTGGTGCGCTTGAAACAGTCGCAACGGTTGTACATCGTCGCCGACCGCGATTTGTGGCTGGTACCGTTGGCGGCGATTCCGGATGGACACGGCGGCTGGCTCGGCGATCGTTTCGAGATCGGATATCTACCGTTGCCGGCGATCCCGGCTGCCTGGAGCAGCGATCAGCGTGCCGTTCTGCTGGCGGGTTATCCCCTGCCCGATCCCGCCGGCGAGTGGCCGATCTTGCCGCACAGCGCCGCGGAGCTCGATGCGGTGAAACAGGCCTGGTCGCAATCGAATGTGACGACCCTGCGAGGCGAACAGTTGAGCCTGCAGGCGCTCCAGCGTGTCGATCTGCAGCACTTCGGACTGCTGCACTTCGCAACCCACGCCGAAGCGTCGGCCAGCTCTGCCGATCGCTGCCGGATCGTGCTGTCACGCGGCGAAACGCTCGGGTTGGATCAGGTCGCGACGCTGACACTCGATCGCGCCTTGGTGGTGCTCTCCGCGTGCCGCAGCGGCGAGGGAGAGGTGATCCCAGGCGAAGGCGTGGTGGGTTTGGGTTGGGGACTGATGCAAGCTGGCGCAGCGTCGCTGGTCTTGAGTCAGTGGAGCGTCGAGGACGAGAGCGGCGCCGCCTTCATGGCGGCGTTTCATCGCAGGTTGGCGGGTGGGAACGACCCCGTGGCGGCGCTCAGCGCGACGCAACGCGAGTTGCGACGCACCTACATGCACCCGTCTCAGTGGGCTCCGTTTGTCGTGGTGATGCGCCCCTCACAACTGTGAGAGCAGTGCTTGCGCTCGTTCTTTCCACGGCGCCGCCCCTTCCGCCGCGATCGTTAGCTGTCGCCGCGCCTCGACGGTATCGCCCAACGCGAGTGCGACGACGCCTTGGTAGTAAGCGATCGGGTCGAGAGGCTGCTCTTGTTTGACCGCACGCTCACGCGCCGTTTCCAACAATCGTTTGGCCTGCGGGGTGCGGCCGTCGAAGAAGAAAGCGATGCCGGAATAGAGCGCCGCATCGACAGAGTCGGGTTCTCGTTCCGAGATTGTCTCGAACTGTTTGCCGGCCGTGCTGTAGTCACCTTGACGATACGCTGCCGCCGCAGACTCCCAGGCGTTGGCGTCACGCGCACCACGCAATAGCGGTGCGGCACTGTATGGCAGCGGATCGATCGCCACGGCGCGATCGCCGAGCATGACGACACCGCGCGGCTGCTGGTGCGGCAGTATCAAGAACAACGTCAGCATCGCCGCCGCGGTGGCCACACCGGTCCACCACCAAGCGGCGCGACGCACCGGTCGTACACTCTTCTTCAGCCGAGCTTCGAGCATCGGACGACGCGCTGAGAACTGGCGCTGCTCTTCCTCGCTGACACTGTTGGCAGCACCACGAAATGTTCCGACATCGGCCATCAGCAAGGCGCAAGCGCTGCACTGCTTGGCGTGTTGTTCGATCTGCTGGAGTCGTTTCGGTCGCAAGCGACCGTCCAGCCACAGTTCGAGTTCAAGCTCGTTCAGATATCCGCAGCCGGCTGAGTTCATGCCTCCTCCCCGAGCAGGCAGCGCTTGAGCTTGCGTTGCGCCGCGATCAATGTGGCGCGCGCGCCGCTGGCGTTGGTCAGCGAGAGCCGCGCGGTGAGGTTGGCCAACGTAGCACCCTCCCAGTACTGCCCAACGATCACCGCGCGCTCGACCTCGGCCAGCGTCGCCAGGCAGCGAGTGAGTGACTCCGTCATTTGCTGCTGCTCGATCGCACGCTGCGGCGATTCGACGTCGGACTCCAAACTCTGCCAGAGCTCCACCGGAACGTCGGGCGCAATCTCATCCAGGTGAGTGCGCCAGCGTCGCCGCAGGTGCCACAGCGAGTTGTGCGCCATTCGGAACAGCCAGGTCCGAAACGACGATTGCCGCCGAAACTCGGGCAAGGCCTTGACCACTGCCAACCACAGTTCTTGATTCAGCTCTGCGGCGGTTTCCTCGTTGCCGATTCGCCGCCTGAAGAATGCGTAGGTCACAGGTCCATGCCTATCGAAGAGGCGAGCCAACGCCACGTCGGTACCGACACCGCTCTGGAACCGATCGACATTCTCGCGGTCAGGGTCCTGCGCCGGGTCGTAGCGGAGCTCATCTGTCATCAGGGATAGAGCCTGCATCGGGAGCATTTCACAGCCCCGTGGCAACAAGGGTAACGACTCCCAGCCACCAGGCGGCGCCCGGACCCACCCTCACCGAGAAAAAATCGCGATCGCCCGTGAAATTGGGGCGCGGCGGTCTCTATCGGTCCAGACCTGGTTCGAAGGAGGCCGAATGAGACTCACGTCACTGATCGCCGTACCGCTCGCCGCTCTCGGCGGACTCGCCTCGCACGCTGCGAACGGGCGTATCCCGATCTATGCACCGATCACGATCACCCAGCCCGGTTCGTATGTCGTCACCGCGAACCTCTCCGGCCCACCGCCGTTGATCCGGGTGCAGGCCAATGATGTCGAGATCGACCTGAACGGCTTTCAACTCCAAGCCACGACCAACGCAGCACCGGTGATCGATGCGAGCAACTTGCAAGCGCTTCGCGTGCATGGCGGCTCGCTCGTGAACGGGCTGAATGGGGTGCGGATGCAGAACATGCTGGGTGGCGAGGTACGGCGCGTGTTCATCTCGGGCACCGCCAGCGATGGGATCCGCATCGATGCCTCGACCAACGTCTTGGTGCAGGAAAACACCATCAGTGCCGGTGGAATCGGAATCCACCTGCCTGCCGGCGCGGTCGCAATGCAGGCCAACGTGATCGGCAATCTGGTGAGCGACACAACTGGCAGTGGCATCCGCGTGACCGGTCTGAAGGCCGGGAAGATCAGCGGCAACCATCTGCGTGGTTTGGGTGACATCGGGATTCAACTGCTGGCAAGCAGTGGTTTCGAGGTCAGCGACAACACCGTTCTGTCTGCTGTGTTGAACGGAATCGCTGTCGTCAACAGCGATGGCGGGCAACTTCGCGGGAATCTGGTTCGATTGGCGGGTCGTAACGGCATCCAGCTCGATGAAGCGTCCGACGGAATTCTTGTGCTCGAGAACACCGTCTCAGGCTCCGCCGAGGACGGGATTCACGTGCAGGGCCGGCGCTGCCAGATCGAGGGCAATCACATTTCGACCAGCACGTTCCGTGCGCTGCACCTGACAGCCAGCTCCGATCGCTGTGTCTATCGCACCAATGCGGGGCGCGGCGGCGGTGGCCTGGGCGCGGCCTGTGCCGCGGCCGGATCCACCAACGACTTCTGCAACGAAGGAACGCAGAACAGCTCGGAAGGCGAGAACTACCTTCCGTCACGGCTGTGAACAGATGCCAACCGGAGAACCGATCATGCAACGACTCGCCTGCTTTACGATCTCTGCAGCACTGCTGCTGACGACTGCCACCAGCCATGCGCTCGAAGGTGCGACACCGGTCGGCGCGCCTACGACCATCGCGCAACCCGGCCGTTACGTCGTGACCACCAACCTCACGAACGTCTCGACGGTGATCACGATCAACGCCGATCGCGTGGACCTCGATCTTGGCGGGCACGTGCTGTCGACATCGTCGACCACGTTGCCGGTGATCAAGGTTCAAAGTCAAGCCCACGTTCGGATCCATTCCGGTGTGGTCCGCGGCGGGGATGAAGGTGTCAATGTCCGCAGCTCCAGCGATGTCCGGCTCGAAGACCTACAGATCGTCGATTCCTCGAGCAATGGCATCGAATTTTGGGATACGACAGGCCTCGAAGTCGTCGATTGCATCGTGAGAGACGCCGGAACAGGCGGGATCGACCTCGACGGCAACGCGCTCGAGTTCGACGGCTTGTTGGCCGGCAATCAGATCACCTCTCCAGGGCTCGATGGGATCCACGCTCACTCCTCGAATGGAATGAAGATCTCGGACAACTCGATTCAGAATGCTGCGGCGGCTGGTATCAAACTTGATTCGACAAGCTTCAACCTGCTGCACGGAAACCTGATCGAGACCGCGGCGCGCGAGGGAGTGCGGATCGGGTTGAGCAGTGTGATGCGGTTGTCCTCCAACGTGATCCGCGCTTCCGTCTTCGACGGCCTGGCGATCACCAGCACTTCCGACAACGGCGCGGTCGATCGGAATGTGATCTCGGCTTGCTCGCGCGATGGCATCGACAACAGCGGGAGCCGGCTCACGTTCCGCGGCAATCTCCTGGATGCCAACGGGCATCTCGGGATGCGCTTCGGAGCGGGCGGCCCCGACAACGTCTATCGCAGCAACCTCGCGCGTGGAAGCGCGGCAGGTGGGCCGGCCTGTGCCGGTGCCGTATCGACCAACGACTTTTGCGATGAAGCACTCGGCAACAGCAGTCAAGGCGACAACTACATCCCGACCCGGCAGTGACGGGCGCGGCCGCAGTCGCAGGAGACCGAATCATGAGCACCAAGACATTAACCATGCTGGTCGCCCTGGCGGCAACGCTCGTGGCCGGCAGCGAGGACCAGTACGCGGCAGAGGGCAGGATTCCGATCACGGGCCCGACAACCATTCAGGCCCGTGGCAGCTACGTGGTAACCAGGAACATCAGCGGGACCGGACCACTGCTGGTATTCGCAGCCGATGGGATCGACGTCGATCTGAATGGCTTCACTTTGGAGGAGACCTCGCTCACCCACTCTGTTATCGAGGTCACCGGGGCGAAGCGCGGCGCAATTCACGATGGAACGTTGGTCGGAGGATTCAATGGTGTGTCGCTCTTGAACGCACACAACTCCCGCCTCACGAACTTGACCGTTCTCAGTTCAGTGCAAGATGGGATCAGTATCCTGGGAACGCATGATTTCGCCGTCGTTGGTTGCCGAATCGACGACTCAGGGGAGCGCGGGATCATCGTCGCGTCGCAGCAAGAACGTGGCTTCGGGCTGATCGTTGGCAACACGATCCGCCGCTCGTTGTTCGAGGCGATCCTGGTGAGCGACCTCGTCGCCGGCGTGATCGAATCGAACGTGATTCGTGACTGCGGCCGAATTGGCATCTACGGGATCTCCAGTGATGCGCTGGTCATTGGGAGCAACGTTATCCAGTCGTCCGGGACCTACGGCATGGCGATCGAGAGCTCCGGCGGCTCGCGAATCGTCGACAACAGCGTTCGCGACGCCGACTATCTTGGCCTTCAGATTGGCGATGCCTGTGATGGTAACTATGTCGGCCGCAACCTGGTTACTTCGTCGGCGAACATTGGGCTGGGGATCTCGGGCGATCGCACCTACATCGTGGAGAACTGGCTCCTGGAGAACACCTTCGAGGGGCTGAAGATCACGGGCGCGCAAGGCTCCGTCTATCGAGAGAACACGGCGCGTGGCAACACGGCGAGTCCGGCCACCTGCTCTGGCGCCGGCGCCACCACCGACTTCTGCAATGCTGGAACTCAAAGCACTTCACTCGGGGATAACTATCTCCCGGCTCGTCAGTAGGAGGTTCGATGCTTACACGACCTGCCTCAGCAGCGATGCTCATGCTGATGTTCACCTCAGCCTGGGCGCTCGAAGGGAAGACAACGATCTACGCACCAACGACCATCACCACATCCGGTTCGTACATCCTGACACGCAACATCTCCGGCGCAGCGCCGCTCATCACGATTGCCGCGAGCGATGTCGAGCTCGATTTGAATGGCTTCACGCTCGAGGCCACGTCGGCAACAGGCTATGTCGTCACGGCATCCAACGTCGACCGGCTCCGGATTCGGAACGGCAGGACCAAGGCCGGAGTACGCGGGGTCTCGCTCGAGTTCGTCGACGCGGCTGAGATCAGAGACGTGATCGTTGATGCGAGCACGAATTCCGGCATCAGCCTGTACCAGGTCAAGGATTTCCTGATCTCGAACTGCTCGATCGAGAACGCCGGCGGGCCTGGGATTCTGGCGGATCTGTCGACCTTCTCGGGCCAAGGCGTGATCGAGCGCAATCGAATCCGTAACGCCGGGATGGATGGCATCGTGGTGACTTCGGTCGAGGGTGGTCTGATCGAGCGAAACGTAGTGATTGATGCGGGGCAGAACGGAATCTGGGCCCAAGGCAGCGAGTCACTCGACGTCAATCGGAACACGGTGATCGGTGCGACAGCGGCAGGGATTGCGATTCCCTCCGGAGCCGCGATGCGAGTGGTCGAGAACATCGTTCGCGGAAACGGCTCCAAGGGGATCCAGATCGGCGCTGCCGATGCGACCGTTCTGCGCAACGTCATTACCACCAACACCGAGGATGGTCTGTTCGTCTATGGCGACCAGTCGTTGATCGCGGGCAATCAAGCGGTAGCCAACGGAATGCGCGGGCTGCATTTCAGCTCGGCGGCTGATCGTTCTGTGTATCGCCTCAACGTGGCGCGTGGCGACTTGGCCGGCGGGCCCGCCTGCGGTGCAGCGGGAGGCACCAACGATTTCTGCAACGAAGGGGCCATCAACAGTTCACCCAACGACAACTTCATGCCCTCGCGCATGTAATGTCGCGACAACTCGGAGCCACGACCATGAAACTCGCTCAGCACAGATTTGTGACAGCTTGCACGCTGGCAGCAGCCGTACTGCTTGGACCGTCCGGCCATGCCGCGGTGACATACATGGCGACGCCGGACGTTCCCACCGATCTGGCCAGCTCGACGTACGCCGGTTCGCAGATCGTACGTATCGATGGCGCGACGGCCACTAGCGCGCTCAACCTTCCGGCCGGTGCGGTGGTCGACGCGATCCATCGGCGCGCCGATGGTAAGTGGTTGATCTCACTCGAGTCGGCATTCAAGCTCGGCGGTGTGCTGTTCGACCCGCGTGATGTGATCCTCGTCGATGGCACCACCTACACGTTGCAACTCGGCGGCGCCAGCGCCGGCATTCCAGCCGACACCAACCTCGACACGCTGTTGCAAGTTGGAAGCGATCTGGTGGTCGGCTTCGACATTCCCGTGACGATCGGCGGCGTGCCCTACGATCCGGCCGATTTGCTGATGTACCAAGCAGGGACTTGGTCGTTGTACTTCGATGCCTCGGCGACGATCCCGCCAATCCCATCCTCGACGAATCTTGTCGGTGCCGATTTGCTCGGAGCCAAGCTGGTGCTTGCCTTCGATATTCCGGTCACGCTGGGGGCGACATACAACCCGGGCGATCTCGTGGCCTGGAACGGCTCAGCATTCTCGCTTTTGCAGTCGGGGGCGACGGTCGCTTGGCCGGCATCGAGCACCATTGCCGGCCTCGCGTTGGCAGGCTCGCCCGGCGAGTCGCTCAATCTGAGGATCAGCAAAGCTTCCAGCTCTCAACTTCGTTTCACTTGGGACCCGAGTTGCAGCGGTAACGCCACCGATTACGGGATCTACATGGGAACACTCGGGAGTTTTGCCAGTCACGCCATGCTCGACTGCAGCGATGGCGGTGGTGATCGCAGCGAACTCGAAGCAATGCCCGCTGGCAACAAGTACTTCCTGGTCGTGCCACTCGCCACGGTGGAAGAGGGCTCGTACGGTACGAACTCGGCAGGCATCGAGCGCGCGCGCGGAGTCACTACTTGCCGTACGACGCGCGCCTTGGCACCGTGCCCATGAGTTCTCCGGTCGCGCTAACTAGACTTCAGAAGCGATCGGTCGCGACAGCCGAAACGGGTGGGCCTGAGCGCGCGGCGGCATCCGCCAGGGACTGACCGCGCTTCACACCTGAATCGAGTCTCCAACGACAAACCCGTTTTGGATCCAACCAGTGAGGCCGCCATAATGCGCGGCACGAATGAACCTTTACGTCTCACGCTTCGTGACCGCTTGGCTTTCCGGCGTTGCCACCGCTGGTGTCTGCGCCGTGCTCGTCACAGGGATCGTGGCGGTTGCCTTGCGGCGTGGTGTACCGCTGAACGTCTCGCTCAGCGTCATCGCGGCGATGACAGGCGGCGCGGTGCTCGCGAGTGGTGCCGCACTGGCCGCGCTGGCCGCGATGCTGGCGGCGTTCTTTCGACGCAGTGAGGTGGCAGGATCGTGGGTCGCGGGGTTCGTCGCGTTGGGCTTGGTGGCTCGCGGCGCCACAGGGCTGGTGCCCACCTGGGTCACGCTACTCGCTGCCGTCGGCAGCGGCGCGTTGGCTGCGGCTGTGGTCGTGCCGCTCACGCGCTGGGCCGCAACGCGGCGCGGGCTCGCAGCCGCAGTCTCTGTTGCTGCGTTACTTGTGGGTGCCGCGTTGCCGACACTGCTGCGTCCGCAGCACACCGATCCGGCGGCAGCAACAATCCAGCACCCAACCTCACCGGTATCGACGTCGGCGTGGCCACCAGAGCTTGCGCGACCGCGCAATGTGTTGCTGATCGTGATCGATACACTGCGTGCCGATCACCTTTCCGGCTACGGCTACAAGCGGGCAACCAGCCCTCACATCGATCGATTGGCAGCGCGTGGCGTGCGCTTCTCACAAGCATCGGCGCAGTACACATCCACGAGCCCTAGCATGGCGACGCTGCTCACCGGCGCCTATCCAAGCACGCACGATATGGTCAGCGTGCGCACACTGCTTCCAATGCCCCTTACGACGCTCGCTGAGAGTTTGGCGGCCGGTGGATTCAACACGGCTGCGGTGGTTTCCAATCCCAACCTAGCGCGGGCGTTCCAGTTCGATCAAGGGTTTGCGTTCTATGACGAGGCGTATCTCGTGGGTCGCAAGCAACACGGCGACACCATCACCGATCGCGCCACGACGTGGCTCCGCGCCCATGGTCGCGCACCGTTCTTCATGTATGTGCACTACCTCGACCCACACTCACCGTACGACCCACCCGCACCGTTCCGAGATCGGTTCTTCGGCGATGGTCACAGCGCTCAACACGCCGCGCTTCGGTTGACGTTGCGCAAGTATGGCAAAGGGCAAATCTCCGAGGATGCTGTCATCGAGAATGGCGCCACCGATGCCGATCGATACGTGGCGCGCTACGACGAGGAGATCGCCACGGTCGATCACGAGGTGGGCCGCCTGCTCGATCTGCTCGATCGAGAATCGTTGAGCAACGACACGCTCGTCATTCTCACAGCCGATCACGGCGAGAGCCTCGTAGAGCACGAGGACTACTTCAATCACGGCGATTTCACCTATCAAACCGGGGCGCACGTGCCGCTGGTGCTGTCGCTACCGGGCCGTCTACCGGCGGGCCGAGTGATCGACGAGGCGGTGGAGTTGGCCGATCTGGTCCCAACCGTGTTGCAGGCAACCGGCGGCGCGATCCCCGAATCGGTCGATGGTCGGTCGCTCTGGCCGCTGATGATCGACTCACTCGGATCGTGGGTGACCAAGCCATCGCGGGTCGAGGCGGGTCATGCGGCCGGCCGCCCGAGTTGCAGTTGGCGCGATGGCGATTGGAAGCTGATCTACAACGACGAAGGACTCCGAGCGCACGATCTATCGCGCTGGTCGTTTCTGCTGAGCCCCAAGCGTTGGAAGCGACTGTGGTTGTCGAGCGTAGGGCGCCAACCCTGGCATGCGCGCTGGGAACTTTACGATTTGGCCAGCGACCCGAACGAAACACGCAACCTGGCCGTCTCGCGCCGCGATGTCTTCGATCGGCTAGCGCCCAACCTGCTTGCTTGGCGCAACGGACTCAACACCGATCGGCAGCTCGAAACCGATCCGGCGTCACTCGACCCCGATACCAAGAAACTGCTCGAGAGTCTCGGCTACGTGCACTGAGGCGCCGAGGCCTCAGGTCCAACGGAAGATCCGCAGCGCCACCACGAACGAGACAACACCCCAGGCCAACAGCACCGCGACGCGCCCGGCCTGTGCCGAGAGCGATGCTCCTTCCAGGATCACGGCGCGCAGTGCATCGTTGAGTGCCGTCAACGGAAGCGCCTTGATCAACGGCTGGAGCATCGCGGGAAAACGCTCGGCCGAGAAGAAGATCCCGGATACGACCCACATCGGCATCATCACCAAGTTCATCAGTCCGGACGCTGTCTCGATCTTGTCGGTGCGACTCGCCACCAACAGACCCATCCCGCAGAACGCGAACGATCCGAGAATCACGAGCAGAGTGACCGCCAGCCACGAGCCGCGCACCGGCACGCTGAAGACCCACACGCCAAACATCAAGATCAGCCCCAGCTCGATCAACACCATCGACATCCGGCTGGCCATCATGGCGCCCAAGAAGTGCGTGCGGCGCATCGGCGTGGCGACGAGGCGTTTGAGCAGTTTGCGCATCCGCATGTCGACCAACACGAAGCCGACACCCCACATGCCGCCGCCCATGATGTTCATCCCCATCAGGCCGGGCACGAGAAAATCGATGTAACGGCCGCCCGGTTCGCTCGTTTCCGCAAGCGTGATTTGCACCGGGTCGATGCGGCCGGCCGCGCGCTGCAGCGCATCGTCGACCGCGCGCCGCGCGATCGCCGAGTCGGGACGCGTGGGATCGAAGCGCAGCACTGGCGGATCGCCCGGCTCCACGATCAACGCCACGCGACCCATGCGCAGCGCCGCCTTGGCGTCTTGCTCCGAAAGCAACTGGGCTTTTAGCCGGCCTTCGACCGAGAGCGCCTCGACCGTCTGCGAAGCGCGCTGTCCCTGAAGCACGGCAACCGAGATGATGTCGTCGGCCGGCTTGCTGCGGAATGCAAATCCCAGCGCCACCGTCAACAACACCGGAAAGCCGAACATCCAGAAGATCACTTCCGGCTCACGGTGAAACTCGCGCAATCGCGCCAGGTAAAGTTGCCAAAACGGATGGCCAGACATGCTGACTCCTCGTGCTTCGATTACTGGCCCAGGTATCCGATCGAACGCAGTGCTTCGAAGGTGCGATCACTGAGCGGCTTCGGACGTGGAAGATCGTCGGGTGGTACCGGAACCAAGCTGACATCGAGCGTGATCTGGTTGACGTCCTGTACGGTCTGACTCCACAGCGGTGGGCGCGCGGTGGAATTCGAAAAACCGGCGATCGACAACGGAATCCGGGTCCAATCGCTCCCGCTGTGCACATCGCATTGCAGCAGCGAGCCCACC
>CAZAHQ010000039.1:0-13857 GCA_964484415.1 uncultured Acidobacteriota bacterium
GCCGCTGCGTGAGCGAGCCGACGACATCCCGACGCTCGCCGAGCACTTCGTGCAGCGGTTCTCGAAGGATTGCAGCAAGAACGTACGCGGCCTGACCGAACGCGCGGTGTCGTTGATGGAGCGCTACACCTGGCCGGGCAATGTGCGCGAGCTGGAGAACGCCATCGAGCGCGCCGTCGTGCTGTGCGCCGAAGATGTGATTGATATCCAAGATCTCCCACCGGAGCTTCGTGGCAGCGGGACCTCCGTCGATGGCTCGTTCCAGCTCAACACCGTGAGGCTGGGCGAGGTCGAAGAGATCGTGATTCGGCGCGTCCTGACGAAGACCGCCTGGAACATCAAGAAATCGGCGTCGGTCTTGGGGATCACGCGCGCAACGCTGTATTCCAAGATCAAGAAATTCGGTTTGGCGGTGGCACGCTGAGGGGCGGCCGATCGCTCAGCGCGAGGCTGCCCGACCCTCGCACTGATCGGCTGCCGCTTCAAGTCTGATCTGGATCAAGGCGAGCCGTCATCAGGATTCGTATCGTCGCCCTATGCCGCGAACGATCATCGAGCCGTTCCGAATCAAAGTCGTCGAACCGATCCGCATGACCACGCGAGAGGAGCGGCGGCGTCTGCTCCACGAGGCGGGCTTCAATCCATTCAAGTTGAGGGCCGAGGACTGCCTGATCGATCTGCTCACCGACTCTGGAACCGGAGCGATGAGCAGTGAGCAATGGGCCGCGATGATGCGAGGTGACGAAAGCTATGCCGGTGCCAAGAGCTGGTTCCGCTTCGAGGCCGCGGTGCGTGATCTATTCGGCAAAGCGTTCGTGTTCCCAACCCATCAAGGGCGAGCCTCGGAGCGGCTCCTGTTTCAAGCCACGCTGAGTCCCGGTCAAACGGTTCCCGGCAACACGCACTTCGATACCACCCGAGCCAACATCGAGGCTCAGGGCGCGATTGCGCTCGACCTGCCGACGCCGCACGCCGATGACCTGGTCAGCAACTATCCGTTCAAGGGAGATATCGACCTCGCGGCGCTCGAGCGCGTGCTGTTGGAACTGGGCTCGGATCGCGTGCCGATGGTGGTTCAGACACTGACCAACAACAGCGGCGGCGGCCAGCCGGGAAGCCTCGAAAACCTGCGCGCGTTGCGGCAACTGTGCCGTCGCTTCGGGATTCCGCTTTACATCGACGCGGCACGATTCGCTGAGAATGCATGGTTCATCAAGATGCGCGAGCCGGGTCAGGCGGCGCGTACCCCCAAGCAGATCGCGCAGGAGATGTTCTCGCTGTGTGATGGCGCGATGATGAGCATGAAGAAGGACGCTTTCGGCAATATCGGCGGCCTCCTGACCTTCGACGATGAGCGGCTCGTGGAGCGGGTGCGAGCCCGACTGATACTGACCGAAGGGTACGTCACCTACGGTGGTCTGGCGGGGCGCGACTTGGACGCGCTCGCCGTCGGTCTCACAGAGATCCTGGATGAGGACTATCTCAACTACCGTTTCGCGTCGGTCCGCTATCTGGAGCAGCGGTTGATCGAAGCAAACGTCCCGGTGCTCGAACCGGTCGGCGGCCACGCGGTCTATCTCGATGCGCGGCGCTTCTGTGCGCACCTGACTGACGAAGACCTGCCGGGCTGGGCGCTTTCCGTGGCACTGTACGAGTGGGCGGGAATTCGCAGTTGCGAGATTGGGCACGTGATGTTTGGCAAGCGCGATGCGGTGAGCGGGCAGATGGTCTGGCCCGAGAAAGACCTCGTGCGGCTGGCGATTCCGCGTCGTGTCTACACGCAGAGCCACATCGACTATGTAGCGGAGGGGGTGATCGAGTTGTTCGAGCGGCGTCACGAGATCGAAGGGTTGCGCTTCTCGTACCGACCAGAGGTGCTCCCACACTTCACCGCAACCTTCGCGCCGGCGGCGTCGCGAGCCGAACATCGCTAACAGTCACGCCGGGCATCAACGTACAATCCGCGCGTGACTCGACTCTCGGTCAACGTCAACAAGGTCGCACTGCTACGCAATGCACGAGGCCAAGGTCGACCTGACCTGTTGCAGGTTGCCTTGGATTGTGTGCGATTCGGCGCTCAGGGAATCACGGTCCATCCGCGCCCGGACCAGCGACACATCCGCTTTGCCGACTGCGAGTTGTTGGCGCCGAGGGTCGGGGTCGAGTTCAACGTCGAAGGGTTTCCATCACGCGAGTACCTGGAGTTGGTCGCACGCCTAAGGCCGGCGCAAGCGACGCTCGTGCCGGATCCGCCTGAGGCGCTTACGTCCAACGCCGGCTGGGACACGGTGGCCCATCGCTCCTTCTTGCACGACATCTGCCAAGAGATCCAATCCGTCGGTACACGAGTCTCACTGTTCATCGAATGCGATCGCGCTCGCATCGAGACGGCCAAGCTGGCCGGGGCCGATCGGGTCGAGTTGTACACCGGGCCGTACGCGCACGACTACCGGCGCGATCGCGAGCAGGCGGTTCATCCGTATCGACAGGCCGCCGAATGGGCTCACGCGGCAGGGCTAGGGTTGAACGCCGGCCACGATCTGGATCTGGACAATCTGCGTTGGTTCAAGCAACAGGTACCGCATCTTGAGGAGGTCTCGATCGGGCACGCGCTGTGGAGCGATGCGCTGTACCTCGGCTTGCGGACGACGATTCGCGAGTACCTGTCGCGGCTTCAGTAGGCGCGTTCTGCCGATCCCTCCCATTGCGGATTCACCACGGACCCTCGATCCCTGCGGCGACCGGTACCACGCTGTAGACCTGTAGCGCCCCGAACAGTGTGCCTGCCGGGTCAGTGAATGTGTTGGTGTTGACTTCCCCTAACAGAGTCCAGGAGGCGTGCGGCAAATTGGGAGAACCCGCGGCGTAGATCCGATAGGTGGTCGCGATCGCCTGGTCTTCCCAACTCAACACGGCGTCGTTGCCGTTGCGGCTGACCCTGAGGTTGCGCACGGCAACCAGACCGCGGTCCTGCCGGTCGGCGTCGGCGTCGAGCGGCGCATCCGCCAGTTGTCGGTACAGATCGCCCCATGAGGCGTCCCCCTCCGAGCGGCACAATGGGTACATTCGGATCCGCAACACGATCGCGTTGATCTGTGAATCGCGCAGGCTGACCACGCGAAGCCCGTGGTCACCGATCGCCTTGTCGTCCTCGTCGCCGTACTCAGGGTTGAGCGGGACCTGATCGTTGTATGACGCATCATCGCGATAGTAAAACTGCTTGTCCTGATACAACGCCGAGTCAGGGACGTCGAACAAACTCAGGAGCCCGCCACGCGGGCCGCGCATCACGGTCCAATCCGCCCAGGTCGAACTCACGCCCGCATCGTTTACCCCATCGACCTTCAAACCGGATCGTTTGGTAGGAGTGAAAAGCGTCAAGCTCGAATCCGGTCGCCAATCGGCGTAGAACCAGATCTCCTGGAGCGGATGAACACGCAGGTTCACGGTGCGAGAAACGAATGTGTCGTAGACCACATCGTGGTAGATGGTGTTCACACCGCTGGTCGCTCCGCGCACGTAACGAATGGCGCGGACCGGCCCAAGCTTCGCGCCCAGAAAGGTCGAGTTGGCGCTCCAGTTCTCCTCGTCTTCCGTCAGCGTTCCAACCGTGCGTGCGCGCCCCTTGAGGCGATCGATCAGGTCCACGCCATCTCCACACGGCGGCAGCACCGCGATACCTGTGAGCAGCCAGTTGCCGGTGTAGTCGAGTCGAAAACGGCTCGACGTGATCGAGGCGTCGGCAAGCCCATTCCAATCGACATAACGCACGTTCGATCGCGGCAGCGCCGTGCCCTCGTAAAGGTATACCCAGCGGGGTGGACTGTTGACCCCGGGACGCGGGTCGAGAACCTCGATCTCCCAACGATCGGCCCCGGCGCCAGCCGGCCACGGCGCCTGCGCGGGCGCCCTTTGCGTTCCGCCGTCGCGGAACATGAAGACGAGTTGATCGTCGTCGTCGAGGATTCCGTCCTCTTCGCCCAACACGTCGTACATCCCGATCTCGGTGAACTCGAGCTCGGTGCCGTCGTTGAACTCTCGATCGAGTCGCTCGTCGAACTGAAACGGTATGGGAATGAAGCCGCTCGAGCTGGCGTCATAGCGAAATAGAGCGACCGACGGGATGGCGGTTCCGGAGAGGTCTACCAACCGCGCGACATCGAGCGTGACCGGTTCGTCATCCCGACCGCTTCCATAGGACGCGCTTATAGAAACTAGCAATACCAAGACGAGATCAGCGCATCTCATGCGTACGTTCTACTCCCGTTTTCTCTCTGGCTTCGGTAAACGTTGAAAATTGTTCGAAGCATCGGTCCGCGCGCCGGACTGCCCTTGCAGACAACGGCGCGGCGGGTTACCGTCTGCGTCCTTCAACCGTCAATCGCGTCCGGTTTATTTGCAGCGGCGCGCATGTCTCGAGCGGGCGTAGCTCAGTTGGCAGAGCATCAGCTTCCCAAGCTGAGGGTCGCGGGTTCGACCCCCGTCGCCCGCTCCACTGTCGTTGGAACGAGACGCTGGGGAGATCGCTGCTGTTCGTGAGCGTTCCAGCGAACCTTCTCGATTGTTCCCCCCATGGCCTGGTGGTAGATTTCGCGCGGCGTTCAGGTCATTTGCACGATGCGTTGGCTCGCGAGCCGAGCCGGCCACGAAGCGGTGCCGAGCAGACCGTCGACGCCCGGAAGGAGCTGATGCATCGCGTACTGCTCGTCGACGATGCCCGTTTGCTCGCCGAGTTGGAAGGGACTGCGCTCGCTCGGCGTAGCCTGGTGCGTCGCGTCGTGTCGCGCGACGCCGACCTGTTGGCCGAGGCCTTGGCGTTGCGACCGGAATTGATCGTGCTCGAGGAAGGGGAGTTTTGCCCCGATGCTCTCGACGCGGCTCGCCGGCTCGCCAGTCATCCGGTGACCCGTTCGATCCCGGTTCTGTATGTCGGCAGTCCGCTCCATCGCGAGCGGGCGGTCGACTTGGGGGTGCGTGCCTTCGCTGCGCGGCCGGTCACGCGCCGGGCGCTCCGCGAGGCGCTCGATTCCTCCGGGTTGATCGTCGATCGCAGCAGTGTGAGGCGCGTCGTTGACATGCCGGCGCGATTGCGGCTCGACGACGGCGAGATGATGTCGGGACGTTGTATCGATTTGTCTTTGGGCGGGGCGTTGTTGGAACTCGACGTTGCCTTGGAGTTGGGAAGCACCGGGAACCTGTTCATCGATACGATGCCCACACAGATCCAGTTGCGTGCAACCTTGATTCGCTGCGGCAGCGGTTACGGGGCACGGTTCGATCCGCTGCCGTTGTCGGACGCTGTGCATTTCGCACGGTTCGTGCGTCGGGCCGGCGAGCGCCGGCACGCAATGCAAGCAGAAGCGGCGCCGACGGGTGGAGATCGACCATGAGCCCCGCCGTGCTTCTGGTCGACGACGACCGAGAGATTCTCGAAATGACCGAGCTGTTGTTGCGAGCATCGGGTTACACGGTTCGCTCGGCAGGCTCCGGCGAAGAGGCGTTGTTTCAGGTTCAGGAGTTAGCCCCCGATTTGATCCTCTTGGACATCAACATGCCGGGATTGGACGGTTGGGAAACGCTGCGCGTCCTGAAAGAGGACGAGGCGACGTCCGGCATTCCGGTCGTGATGTTTTCGGTCAACTTCGAGGTCCGTGAAAAGTTGCGTGCGCTGCAGCAAGGGGCTCGCGACTACGTCACCAAGCCATTCGACACAGAAGGGCTGCTGCGTCGCGTGGCGGAGATTGCCGGCGCCCCCGCGAGCCCCTCGCCATGACACAAAGACCCCACGACGAATTTCATCGCATGCGAACGGCATATCTGCGGCTGCGCGCCGCGATGCGCGACCCTGTCACGGGCCTGTTCCATTACGCGCTGGCCTTCGACGAGGTGCGCGCGCTGTTGACCGATCGCAGCCGCATCGGCGTGCTCTGGATCTCGCTCGGTGAACGGCGCCTGATCGAAACGGTGTACGGCTGGGAGGCCTACGATCGGGTGCTCAGACATGTCAGTGAGTCGTTGAGCGAGGCCAAGGGGAACGCGATACCGGCCACCAGCCTGATAGCGACTGCCGGAATCCACGCCGATGCCTTTTGCGCCTTCATCGATGCCGATTTGGACGGCGAGGAGCTGACCGCATCGTCGATTGCGGACATCGGCACCGGGCTCGAAGCATCGATCGATCGACGATTGGCTGCCCTCGGCGAGGCACCGATGCCGGGCACCGGACGCGCGCGCATCGGCACCGCCTTGATGACCGACAACCCGTTTCATCGCTTCGAGCGGTTGCTCTACTCGGCGCTGGAGGAGGCTCGCTCGCTGGCCGATCGACCACGCGACTCCGAGCGCTTGGCTTGGATGGCAGAGCTTCAGCGCGTGCTTCGCGATCGTGACGTCCATGCGGTATTTCAGCCGGTGATCGATCTGGAGGACGGGACCGAGGTCGGACTCGAGGCGTTCAGTCGCGGGCCCGAGGTTTCGGTGTTTCGCTTGCCGCGCGTGATGTTCTCGGTGGGGCGTGAGGCGGGACTCGCGACAGAACTCGATCGACTCTGCCGGCGCAGTGCATTCGATGCGTTGGCCGGAGGTGCGGCGCCGTCGTTGCTCTTCATCAACACGGCTGCCGATAGCTTGGTCGATCCCGACTGGTGGGCCCCCGACACGCTGGCGGCGATGCACCGCGCCAACTTGGATCCGTCGCGGATCGTGCTCGAGGTCAACGAAGGGGCCGTCGCCGACAACCCTGAGGCGTATCGCGACGCCATGGGTTGGCTGCGCGGTGTCGGATATCGGTTGTCGCTCGACGATGTCGGCTCCAGTCCGCACACGTCACTGATCGTGGAGAAGTTGCGCCCCGAGTTCCTGAAGTTCGATCTCACCTTGGTGCGTGGAATCGAGGGGGATCAGTTGCGTCGCGAACTGGTCCGCTCGCTGGTGCAACTGGCAAAGCGAGCCGGATCAACGTTGATCGCAGAGCGTGTCGAGAGCGAAGTCGAACGTCAGACATTGATTGACTGTGGGGCACGCTGGGGGCAAGGGTATCTGTTTGCGGCCGAAACGAGACGCCGCGTCGTCTCGGGTACGGCGCCCGCACCGCGAGCCGACGGATGAACGGCGGAGTTTCACAGTTCGGCACGCTCGTCGTGCTGCTGCTTCCCGGACTGCTCCTCGCCGGAGCTGGCGCACTGCTGTTGTGGCTTGGATTCCGTTGGGGAAGGAGCACGCCGCCGCAGGGACTGCGCAGCATCGAGCGCTATCTGCGTGGATTGGCCTCCGGTCGTGAAGAACCGCACCCGGAGATCACGCGCGGCGATGCTTCGTCCAGCGTGGCGGTGGCTGCGGTCGACTTGGGGCGAGCACTGCGCGCCCGCCATGGCGAGCAAGAACGACGTCAACTCATCGCCGGCAGTGCGCTCGAATCGGTTACGGGTCGAGGTTTGATGTTGATCGATCGCGATGCCGTGGTAATGCAATGCTCCGATGCCGTGGCGCGCTTGGCCGGATTGCGTTCGGCCGACATGGAAGGAGCGCCGTTGGCGGCGCTGTTCAGCCCCGAATCTTGGAAAGATTTCCTGCCGCGCTTCACGGCCGCCGATGAACGCGTTCGCGGGTTTTCCCAAGCGATGCGAATGCAGCGTGAGCAAGCGCCGCCGCTGCCTGTCCTCGTACATGCCACAGCCGTGGAGCACCCGCCGGGAGCGACCGTGCTGTGGATCGAACCCGATCCGGGAGTCGAACTCGAACGGGACCAGCAGATCGCGGCGCTGACCCGCTACCGTGAGTTGTACACGGTCCAGATCGATGCGGTCTTGGTCGTTGTCGACGGCATCGTTCGCGAGGCCAACCCGACCGCGCTGCAGTGGTGGGGCGCCGAGTTGCAAGGGCGTGCCCTGCGCGACCTGATCGCTACCGAGGAGATGCTGCGCCTCACCGATCGCGCACTGCGAGCGCAGCGCGGGGAAGCGGTCGCGCCGGTTCGCTGTCGCTTGATCCCGCAACGCACAGGGCTGGCAGCGCGCGATGTCGAGGTTCACCTCGAGCCACTGGCCGGCGGGCTGGCTGCGTTGACGATGCGCGATCTGACGGCGCTGCGAACTCCGTACGAGCAGCTACGCCTGCAACAAGCGCGTCTGGCTGCGGTATTGGAGGCGGCTGGGGCGGGGATGGCGTTGCTCGCGCCTCAGGGCGGCGACACCGAGGGGTGGCGCGTCTCGTTGGTCAATCGCCGCTTTGCCGAGTGGGTCGGGTTGGACGCTACCGTCCTGACCGGTGCCCTCGAGGGAGATTTCACCGCGCTGCTCTCGTCGCGGTTCGTCGAACCGGCGGCGCTTGCGGCGTTTCTGCATGCGGCGTCGCAGAAGACCGATCGCGAACACCGCGGCAGTTTCGAACTGAGCGGACCGACACGACGCGCGGTCGAGTTGGTGGTCGGTCCCGTCGTCGCTCAAGGTGGCGATTTGAGCGGTCGTCTTCTGGTGCTGCGCGATATCACTGAGCACCGCGAAACAGCGGCGCGGTTGCATGCCGACGCGGCGGCGCTCGCTCGCTCACGCGAGGCGTTGCAACGCGCCTATGAAGAGCTGGCCACCGTGCACCGTGATTTGGAGAAGAAGTCGAGCGAGCTCGATCGACTCAACAAGGAGTTGGTGGAGCTGGATCGAGCGCGCGCGCAGTTGTTCTCCGAGGTGACGCACGAGTTGCAAACGCCATTGGTTTCGATCCGCGGATACACCCAGATGATCCTCGAAGGCCGTTTGGGAAAGATCAACGACGAGCAGCGCCGGGGGTTGGAGGTGGCGCTGAGGAATGTCGATCGGATGGTCGAACTGATCCAGAACTTGCTGGCCTTGGCGAAGTCGGAAGGGCAGCAGCCGCTCCGCGCCGAACCGGTTGACTTGGAGGCTGTCGTCGATGCGGTGTTCCAGCGTGTCGAAGGTCAGGCGCGCCGCAAGAACGTCGAGCTCGTGCGGCGCATCACCGTTCCGGTCAAGGCCTTGGCCGAACGCGATGGGTTGACGTTGGTGCTCGAGAACCTGGTCAGCAACGCGATCAAATTCAATCGCAGCGCTGGTCGAGTGATCGTCAGCGTGAACCCGACAGCGGCCGGCTTCGTCACGATCGACGTCGAAGACACCGGTGTCGGCATTCCTGAGGACGAGCGGGCGCGGGTCTTCGAGCGTTTCTATCGCGGACGGACTTCAACCGGTACCAGCGGATCGGGGATCGGTTTGTCGACGGCCAAGAACGTGGTCGAGCGCCATGGCGGACGAATCGAAGCGCTTTCGGCACCAGGTGGAGGAACGCTCATGCGCGTCTCTTGGCCCCAATCGAACATCCTGGTCTCGTAGACGCACGACGCTTGGCTCATTGCGTCGATCGGAGTTTCTGATGGGCCATCGCCAGCAACACGGTGCCGGCCATCGCCACACCCAACGACTCGACACCGTTAGCGAGTGGCAACGTCAATGCCGTCGCTTCTTCGCTGAGCGCCGACGGCAAACCTTTCGTCTCGGAACCGAGCAGCAATACCTCGAGTTGGTCCCAGTCGACGTGACGTGGATCGACCCCGCCATGCGCGACCGCGGCTGCGACCCGCGGGCCGCGCTCGCGCAACAGCGTGGAGATCGCCGACTCCTCGGCACGTGCCACCGCGATGCGATGAATCGCTCCAGCGCTCGCGCGCACCGATTTCTCGTTCCATGGATCGGCACCACCGACGGCGATCACGCCGCCCGCACCGAAGGCAGCAGCACTGCGAATCAAGCTGCCGACGTTCCCAGGTTGAACTGGCTGCCAGATCACGACGACGAGCCCCGCACGTTGCTGCAATAGCGTAACGGCATCGTCGCAGTTGGCAGGCAGTCGACAGGCGGCCAGCAAGCCCGGCCCGTGCTCTGTGGGAGCGAGTCGAACCAGAAGTTCGCTCGCAACCGGCTGCACCGTGATTCGCCGTTCGCGCGCGGTCGCAAGCGCGGTTGCGACACGAGCCTCGTCGAGTCGTTCGGCGGCAACCATGACCCAGGCCAACGGCGCCTCGGCCTGAAATGCTTCGTCGAGTGCGCGCGGTCCCTCGATCAGAAACAACCCATGCTCGCGGCGTTCGCGAACGCCCTTGCTCAGCTCCCGCACCTGCCGCGCCAGCGGGTGCGAAGCGGAGCGAATCGTGGTCGACGAGAACAAGTTGGCCATAGGGTCGTTGTGTTGCAGCATACCTTCCGAATGAAAACTCCGGGAACGTTCCTCGCGCCAGATCCAGCAGGGCTCGATGCGATCGCACGTCATCTGCTGGGTGGTGGTGTCGCCTTGATCCCCACCGAGACCTTTTATGGGTTGGCGGCGGATCCTTACCAGCCGAGGGCGGTCGAGCGGATTTTCGAATACAAACTCCGCGAAGAAGGAAAGGCTCTACCGCTGATCGCGGCGGACGTGGAGCAGGTCGATCGCCTCGCACCGGGTTGGCGCGCGATCGAGGCGGCGTTGCGGTTGAGTGAACGCTTCTGGCCGGGCCCACTCAGCCTGATTCTTCCTGCCTCCACCGACCTTTCCCCCGGTGTCGCCGCGGCAGATCGGTCGGTCGCCGTTCGTGTGACGTCGAATCTTCCTGCTGCGGCGCTGGCACGCCGCTGTGGTTCAGCGCTGATCGCGACATCGGCCAACCGCTCGGGCCTACCGCCTCACACCAGCGCGCGCCAGGCATGGCTTGAACTGGGAGCCTCGGCCGAGCTGTGGGTGCTCGACGCTGGGCCGACGCCAGGAGGGGCGCCCTCGACCCTGGTCGACCCGCGCACCGATCCTCCGAACGTCGTGAGGCCGGGCGCGATCACACTCTGAACGAGCGATCTGAACACCGCCCTCTGTGTCGACTCATGGGCCGACCAAACTGTGCGTGCTAGGCTCCCCGCCTAACGCCGGGCGCGCCGATCCGGCCGAGGGTTAGATGACGCGTCGAGCCACCTTCGTTTCGTTGTTGATCCTGTGTGCGTTGCCCGTTGTTGCAGCCGAGAGCCCCAAGAAGGTGGTGGTCATCGGGTTCGATGGAGCCGACCCGGGGTTGGTTCAGGCATACATGGACCAGGGTTTGCTGCCGCACCTCAAACAGCTCTCCGAGGAAGGAAAGTTCACACCGCTCAACCCCACCAACCCACCACAGACGCCGGTGTCATGGAGTGCCTTCGCAACCGGCTTGAACCCGGGGCGAACCGAGATCTTCGACTTCCTGCAGCGCGACAAGGGAACCTACACACCCGACTTCGCACTGGTGCGGCGTCTGAAGAAGACGTTCATGTTCGGAGAGAACAACGGTTTGGTGGGCGCACTCTCGATCGGCATCGTGGCCGCGCTGGCGACGTTGTTGGTCTTGGGACTGTTGGCCAAGAAGTGGAAGACCGCTGCGGTCGGTGCTGTCGTGCTGCTCGTTGGTGCGACCGTCGGTTTGAAGAGCTCCATCGCCACGTTGTTGCCGATCGAAGTTCCTGATGGTGTGAATGCGCGGCAAGGAACGCCATTTTGGACCATCGCAGCGAATCACGGCAGCCGGGTGAAGGTGACGCATGTGCCGGTGACATTCCCGGCAGAAGAGCTGCCCTCCGGCTCGACGATGATTTCCGGTCTCGGCGTACCGGACATGCGCGGACGCGTCGGCTCTCCCACGATCTGGACCACGGATCGACAGTTCGATGCCCGGCGCAATGAGTTCAGTCTGACGCTCGACGTGCTTGCGGCTCGCTCTGGGTCGGTCGAAGCGACGGTGCTAGGGCCGACCAACTACCCGTTCAATATCTATGTCGTCGAGCGCGCGCGTGACCGCTGGAAGAAAGACGGCCTGTCGATCTCCGAACGTGCAGCCAAGGAGAAAGAGCTCAAGGAGAAGCTGCGTGCGCAGGGATATCCTGAGCACCTCGACACAAAGGTGCGCTTCGACATAGGAACAACGAGCGTCACGTGGGCGGTGGGAAATCAAAGCGGCACGTTGAAAGTAGGTGAGTGGTCCGATTGGGTGATCTTCGATTTCCCGCTCAACGGACTGGTCGATAAGTTACAGCCGCTGCGCGGCATGTCGCGCTTCCGCCTCAACCGCCTGGACGATCAGGTCGAGATCTACCTGGCGCCCGTCAACTTCCATCCCTCCTGTCATCCGGTGCGCTACAGCTGGCCTCCTGATTGGGCCGAGGAACTCTCCGAGAAAACCGGGCTGTTCAAGACGATCGGGTGGCAGATCGATACCTGGACACTACCCACGGGATTCGGCGATCTAGCGTTGTTTGCCGAGGACATGTGGCACACGGTCGACCTGCAGCAGAAGATCCTCGACGAGCAACTGGGCCGCCAGCCGAGCGACATGTACGTCCAGATCTTCGACTTTCCCGATCGTGCGGGCCACATGTTGTGGCATCAACTCGACGATGGACACCCCCTGCACAAGACAGAAACGGCCGAGCGCTATCGAGCGCTGATGAAGGACGTGTACGTGCGCATGGACACGATCGTGGGTCGCGCGCGTGAGCTCTCGGGCCCCGATGCGTTGTTCATCGTGGTCAGCGATCACGGGTTTTCAAGCTTCCGGCGGCAGATCAACATCAACACCTGGTTGTACAAGCAGGGGTTGTTGGCACTCAAGGGACAGGTCGGAACCCGTGACCTCGAGCAGTTGTTCGACAAGGATGTCACCGGCGTGAATGTTTTCGAAGGGATCGACTGGTCACGTACCAAAGCGTGGGCGATGGGCTTGGGCTCGATCTACATCAACCTCGTGGGGCGCGAGCCGCAGGGGATCGTGATGCCCGGCAAGGACTACGAAGAAGTTGTCAAACAGATCCAAGCGGGTCTGGAGGCAGAGGTCGATCCTGTCACCGGGTTGAAACCGATCAGCAAGATCTATCGGCGCGACGAGCTGTACCACGACTATGACCCCGGCAAGCTCCCCGACTTGCGTGCCGCCAACATCCTGAACTACCGCGTCTCATGGCAAGACACGCTGGGCGGGATCTCGAAAGCAGTGTTCGAGGACAACGATCGGACTTGGTCCGGCGATCACTGCTCGCTCGATCCGAAGTTCGTCCCCGGGATCTTGTTCGTGAATCGCAAGCTCACGGTCCAGGATCCGTCGATCATGGACATCGCTCCCTCGATTCTCAGCGAACTGGCGTTACAGCCCGATGCCAAACTCGACGGCCGAGTGGTGTGGCAACCGCAGGGGAAGTGATCGCACGCCATACCGTTCGTCTGGTCTGCGGCGCGTTGCTGACTCTGGGCAGCGGCGATCTGGACCTCGCGGCCGACGATCAGGCAGTGCGACAGTTGGAACGGGTGCGAGAGGAGATCGTTCATCTCAGCGCGGATCGCGAGCGGTTTGCGCGCGAGGAAGAGGGGCTGCTCGGGAAGCTGCAGCGGATCGAGGCTGAGACACGCTGGCTCGATGCCAAACGTGAAGAAGCACAGTTGCTCTCCGATCAAGCGCAGCGTGACCTCGTTGAGGCCGAGCGCGACCTTCAGCGCTCGGAGCTGGCTCTGGATCATGCGCGGGAGCAATTCCGCAGTCTTCTTGGACTCTTGCATCGGGCTGGACCGCTTGGACCGGTTCGTGCCCTGCTCACCGCGCAAACAGCGAGCGACCTGGCGCAAGGGGCCCGTGTCGCGCATGAGCTGTCGCGCCGGCAGCGCAGCGAGGTGCTCGCACTGCGCGAAGCGAACAAGGTGACGCAAAAGCAGAAAGACGAGCAGGCCAAGCGTGCGGCGGAGTTTCAGAACTCGCTGGTACAAACGCGACAGGCAGTGCTCGCTTTGCAGGGCGCGAGCGCCGAGCGCCGGCGGCTGGTCGAGCAGGTTCATCGTGAGCGGACGGTACGTGAGCAGGCATTGATC